>CAZDVF010000229.1:0-4897 GCA_964508725.1 uncultured bacterium
TTTTCAACTTGAGCACGGCTCTGTTCGCACTGGACGAGAAGAACCTGTATGAACCGACGGCCGAGGCGCTCGAATTATATCTTGTTCAGTATCCTGAAAATCCCCGCGCGGGCGAGGCCCAATATTCTCTGGCGTCTCTACACGAGAGACGCGGTCAGAGAGACAGGGCCTATCTGGCCTATCTCAAGCTTGTTCGTCTCTATCCTGATGATCCAAAGAAACAACTGGCTGCCACCCAGGCGCAGGAGATTGTTAAAAAAGACCGATCGCTGTCTCCAATCCGGGAAAAGCTGTCTTCGCTATTGGAGAGCAAATCTGATGACACAGATATAGCGAACCGTTTTTACGACATGCTGGTGGATGTCAGGGATTTGATCTATCCCCGGCTGAACGAAGCCCTCATACGTGAGTGTTGTTTCTTTGCCAGAACCTTTCCTGACGACAGCCGGACGCCGCTGGTCACATCATGGAGCGGTGACCTCTTGTCTGATGATGGCGATCACTGGGAGGCGTTAGCCGCCTATCTTCGTGTGGTCCATCTCTTCCGCGGAAGCGACCTGGATCTGATTTGCCGCCTTAAAATTGGCGATCTGTTCGGATACCATCTCAAACAACCTGAAACCGCAATCCAAACATACGAATCAGTCCTGCGGTCTTCCGAGGCCGATTCTCTGATTAAAAGCGACGCTCAGTGGAAATTGGCCCGCGTACTGCATGAAAAGCAGAAGAGTTATGACTGGGCTGTCAAGGAGTATCAAATCCTCATTACGCGGTATCCCTTTAGTCCCACCTGTGTGGATGCGCTGATATCCAAAGCAGATCTGGAAGTATCGAAACTAAAGCAATATGAAAAGGGTATTGCCACTTATCGGCAAGTTGTGACGCTGTTTCCTGCTGATCCCAAGGCTGCTGAAGCGCTGGTCCTGGCGGGTGAGGTGTATGAAAAAAAGCTGAAGGACTACGAACAGGCTATCGGCGTTTATCGTGAAGCAGCGGAGCAGTATCCGACCCGGGCTCTGTCGCAAAACGTCCTTTTTAAAGCCGCCGAGCTGGCCGAGAAAAAATTGAATGATTCGTCCCGCGCCCTGGAACTCTACCAGGAAGTTGTGGATCTGTTTGGCGGCGAGAAGGTGGCTGCAGATGCGGTGAAACGAATTGAAGCGATCCAGCAGAAACAGGAGTAAGACTGGCCCAAGCCAGTGAGTAACTGATGAAAGCAGCGGTCTATTTTATCCCAGTCCAGGACAATGAGGCTATCCGCACTGTTGCTGAGAAGGTGTCGTTGCTCTATCGACAAGCGGAATTCAATCGCTACATTGGCCCGTCGGACCTGGTGGCGGTCAAGACACATTTCGGCGAAGAGGGAAATACGACCCATATTCCGCCCGAATTGGTCCGGCCGGTTGTAGAAGCCATCCGAAGCGACGGCGGTGATCCGTTTCTCACAGACACGTGTGTGCTCTACCGCAGCGAGCGCGATAACGCGGTGAAGCATCTCCGTCTCGCCCACAGGCACGGATTCACAGTGGAACGAGCCGGCGCACCTGTCGTCATCGCTGACGGTTTGCTGGGGAGCATCGAACGTGAAGTGGAGATTCCAGGCGAAATCTATCAAACGGTCTCTCTTGCCAGTACCGTGCTTGAGGCCAATGTCTTGATGGTCCTGAGCCACGTCACAGGTCACATCGGGACGGGCATGGGCGCGGCCGTCAAGAATTTGGGAATGGGCTTCTCCAGCCGAATGGGCAAGCTCAGGCAGCACTCGGCTATGAAGCCGGCAGTGGCGCCCAAATATTGCACTGGATGCGGGCTGTGCATCAAGTGGTGCCCGGCCGACGCCATTACCATGCAGGGGGATGTGGCTTTGATCCACGAAGAAACGTGCATCGGATGTGGCGAATGCCTTACGGTGTGCCGGTTCGATGCCGTCAACTACGACTGGAAGATTGACGCCGAGGCGCTCCAAAAACGGATGGCAGAGCACGCTTTGGGCGTGGTTCAGGCCAAGCGCGGAAAAATCGGGTTCTTCAATTTCCTCATCTCCATGACCAAGGATTGCGACTGCTGGTCCGAGGCCCAGAAACCGGTTCTTCCGGATGTCGGGATTCTGGCCAGCACCGATCCTGTCGCCATTGACGCGGCATCGCTCGATCTGGTCCGGCAAAAGACCAGAAAACAATTATCCGAGGTCAGCTATCCCAAGATCGACCCGCGAATTCAGATCCGGCATGGCGAGACGATTGGGCTGGGAACGTCTGATTACGAACTGGTGACGCTGTGACGCGCATCCGACACATCCGTCCAGATTTAGGTCAATTGTCCACATTCCGAATTCTGAAGCGCTGGCAGATTGTGTCGTGGTTTCGTGTGCTGATCTGGTGGGGCGCGCAAACGGTCCGGCAGGTTTTGGTTGTCCGAAGGCCGGCTGCGCAAATTGTCCGTCTTTCGCAGTCTGAGACACTCTTTCCGAAAGCAGCCTGGGCCCTGGCGGACGCGCGTGTGTTCTGTCTGGTGTCTGCGGCAGGAGATCGTTCGACAGTCATCGTCCCGACCGGAGATGTGAATCAGAATTAGGTGTTCCCGAGAATGCAATGGTAAAATCCGACATGTGGACATTCCAACCCATCGGCCTGATTCGCACGCCGTTTGCGGAGCCGGAAGGGCTGCCTATCCAAGGTGCGCTGCGGCCCGATCTCGAAGGACGGGTGGAACTATTTCCCGAATTTACAGACGGGCTCAAGGATGTGGAGGGTTTTTCGCACCTCATCCTGCTCTACATGTTCCACAAAGTATCCGGATATGTGTTGACGGCGTGTCCCTTCCTCGACGACACACCGCGAGGCGTATTTGCCATTCGCGGTCCCAGGCGGCCCAATCCTGTCGGCATGACGGTGGTTCGTCTTCTCCGGCGTGAAGCGAATGTCCTCCACATCGCTGGCATCGACATGGTTGACGGCTCGCCTCTGCTCGACATCAAGCCCTACATCCCTTCAGTGGATGCGCATCACAATGTCCGCACCGGTTGGATTGGAGAGAAGATGCGAAACAAGGGCAGGACGAAGCGGGCTGACGGACGGTTTGTCCGCCCAGAATCTGATCAGAGTGACGAAGCAATAGATGAGAATAGCTGAGCACGCCATTTTCCCGGAGTGAGCATTGCCAGACGGACTGACGCCATCTGATACTTTTAAAAACCGTCCAGGTCCATTGGTCCTCGTTATCATGGACGGCGTGGGGATCAGCTCCAAACAAGCGGGAAACGCCGTGGCAGCGGCTCACACGCCGACACTGGACCGACTTTTTAAAACCTGCCTTTATACACAACTTTGCGCCCATGGTCTGGCCGTGGGACTCCCCTCAGACAGCGATATGGGCAATTCGGAAGTGGGTCACAACGCCATCGGCGCGGGCCGGGTGTTCCACCAGGGCGCGCGCCTGGTGAACGAGGCCATCCAGAGCGGCCGTTTGTGGGAAGGTCGGACCTGGAAGAAGCTGATCGAGAACTGTCTCACGAAAGACAGCACACTCCATTTCATTGGACTCCTCTCCGACGGCAATGTACACAGCCACATCAACCATCTGGAGGCCATGCTGCGGAAGGCCAGAGCCGAGGGCGTCCGTCGTTGCCGCGTTCATATTTTGCTCGACGGACGGGACGTGGGCGAGACATCGGCTCTGGATTACGTGCGTCCCCTTGAGGAAATCCTCTCCGACTTGAATAAAACAGGCAGTGACTTTGCCGTTGCCAGCGGAGGCGGGCGTATGGTCGTGACCATGGACCGGTACGAGGCTGACTGGCGTATTGTGGAACGGGGTTGGAAGGTGCACGTCCGAGGTGAGGGCGAACGCTTCGCATCGGCAGAAGAGGCGATCCGCTCGTTTCGCGAAAGAGATCCGCACATCACCGACCAGTTCCTTCCTCCGTTTGTGATTGAGAAAGACGGTCTGCCGGCCGGCCCGATTTGCGACGGCGATTCGGTCATCTTCTTCAATTTTCGTGGTGACCGGGCTATCGAGATCAGCCGGGCTTTCGAGGAGGAGGATTTCGACAAGTTCGATTGCGGTCCGCGTCCGGCAATCGAATATGCCGGCATGATGGAGTACGACGGTGATCTGAAAATTCCCGGCCAGTATCTGGTGACGCCGCCGGCCATCGACCGGACCATGGGCGAGCTGCTTTCCAATTCAGGCGTGACTCAACTTGCCATCAGCGAGACACAGAAATTCGGGCACGTGACCTACTTTTTCAACGGCAACTGGAGCGGCGCGTTCGACGAGACACTCGAGACGTACATCGAGATTCCGTCGGACCAGGTTCCCTTTGAACAGCGGCCGTGGATGAAGAGCGCGGAGATCACAGACCGCATGATCGCTGAACTGGAAACGGGCAAGCACCGGTTCGTCCGTGTCAATTACCCCAACGGCGACATGGTGGGCCACACGGGTGTGTTTCAGGCGGCGGTTATAGCGGTCGAGGCGGTGGACCTGGCGATCGGGCGGCTCTTGCCCGTGATTCGCAAACTCGGCGGCGCGTTATTCATCACGGCCGATCACGGCAACTGCGATGAAATGTTCGAGCTGGATGGAGAGGGCAAGGTCCAACTCAACGACCAGGGGAATCCGAAGCCGAAGACAGCCCATACACTCAATCCTGTCCCATTTATTGTATACGATCCCCTGGCCGCTGACGAATACCGGCTGGCCGATGTAGACAAGCCCGGTCTCGGTAACATTGCGGCCACATGCATCCAGTTCCTGGGATTTGAGCCGCCGGATGATTACGATGCGAGTTTGATTGATCTTCAAACCACTGGCTCTGCCAGTGGTTCTCGATCCTAAACCGGTCAGCACTGACGTGCCTACTTTGAATCCACCGCTACGCGGTGAATTCAAAGCC
>CAZDVF010000230.1:0-4888 GCA_964508725.1 uncultured bacterium
AAGATGACTCCTTGAGACATTAGGTTTTACTCTTCGTCAATCCCCTCGGCAACAGATTCAATCTTCTGAGGTTCCTCTTCGTAATACGAGCTCAGGATTTCAAAAATTCTCTCAACAGTTTTTGCACCGAATCCTTTCAATCCCTGTAATGCTTCTTTCCCCGCGTCCAACACATCATCTGCTGTTTCGTACCCGGCCGCTGTCAGTTTGTCCAGCATAAACTGAGTCAGCTCAGGAACATCAGAGAGAAGAAGCTTCTCTTCTTTCTGTTCTTCCAATTCCCAATCTGATTCCTTGACGGTCGTAATTTCAAACCCTGTCAGCAGTGATGCCAGTTGTCGGTTTTGTCCTCCTCTTCCGATGGCAAGTGAAATTTGGTCATCGGAGATAATGGCGGTCGCAGTTTTCTTTTCGAGGTCAATGATGATTCGAGAGGGTTTGGCGGGACGAAGAGCGCGGTTGATAAAAATCTCCGGTTCACTGCTCCAATTGATCACGTCGATTTTCTCGTTATTCAACTCCTTGACAATCGCTTGGATTCGGACGCCTTTTAGTCCGACACACGCACCGACTGCATCAATCCGTTTGTCATTTGAAAGCACCGCAACTTTTGCTCGATCGCCCGGGAAACGCGCAACACGTTTCATCTCGATGATGCCGTCATAGATTTCCGGCACCTCAATCTCAAAAAGACGGATGAGAAATTGAGGATCAGTACGTGAAACAATAACCTCAGGACCACGCGTTGTCTGAGCCACTTCCTTGATGATGCCACGAATCGTATCGCCGCGATGATACCGTTCATTATAGATTTGTTCATTTTTGGGCAGAGCAACTTCCATGTTCTCAACAGAAATCAGCACTTCATTGCGGCTGACTTGTCTGATATCACCCACAATGAGTTCACCAACCCGGTCTTTGAATTCGTTGAAGAGGACCTCTTTTTCAGCCTCACGGATCTTCTGGTTCAGACTTTGCTTTGCCGCAGTGATCAGGCGTCGTCCAAAACTACTGGGATCAACGGCTTCTAAAAACTCGTCGCCTACCTCCAGGTCAGGCTCAAGTTCTTTGGCTTTCTCAACACTGATCTCTGTAACAGGGTCTTCGACCTCCTCAACAATGGTCTTAAGCTGGTAAATTTCGACTTCACCCTTTTCCATATTGACGAAGATGTCAACATTATCTGCTGTGCCATATTTCCGCTTAATCATGGAAAGGAAGATATTCTCCAGGATATCGCTCAGCACCTCGCGAGCTATATTACGCTCTCTTGCAATCTGAGTCACAGCCTCAACGATATTAATATTCATGAAAGGGCAATCCTCCGAATTACCATTTGAGCTTCACTATCGCTTTTTCGATGGCGTCAAGGGGTATGCTGCGCATTGTATCATCGGATTTAAGTATCAGCTCGTTTTCTGACACAGCGTCAATGAAACCTTCAATCAGCTCTATTTGTTTTGCTTCTGTTTTAAGTGAAACGATCACTTCTTTTTCGCGATGACGTTCAAAATCCCGTTTCGTTCGCAACGGACGGTCAAGACCAGGAGATGACACCTCAAGTCGATAGGAAGTCAAATTAATTTGATCGCCTTCCAGCTCGAGTAGGAGCGATAATTTCCGATTCATCTGAACGCAATCTGAAACAGTGACACCGCCTTCTCTGTCGATAAAAACTTGAATAACTGGAGAAGAAGGATGCCCAACAATCAACAGATCAACTAATTCAAGACCTTCTTCTTTTAAAGTCTTTTCAACGAGATCTGTCAGGTTAGACTTTAATTCACGCATTTGATCCAACAACAAGATCGTATGACCATAAAAAAAGTGGGTGTTCAACCCACTTCAAGTCAAATATAAAAAATAAATTTTTATTATGCAAGTAAAATTGTTCAAAAAATAATATGTTAGATCGACTTAAGATAAAAAGAAACATCTTGACTTACGCTTGAATCCGGGTACCGATCGAGAATCATCTGAAAGGTTTCTTTCGCTTTTTGTTGATCGCCAGCCTTCATATAACATATACCTGCGCTTTTTAAATAATGTGGCGCAAGAACCAAATGAGGTTGTTCTTTCCCTGCCTTCTCATATAGTGTCGCCGCCTGCAAGTAGAGTTTTTCCATCTCTGCACAAGCAGCCAGACCGGCCAAACTCGATGCTTTAAACAGAGGATTCTGGCCATAGTCGTCAAGATATGTCTGGTAATTTTGTTTGGCCAACTGATAATCTTGGCTTTCGTAATAGGAATTGGCCAGAAGGAAAATAGCTGATCCCGCGGCTTTCGTTCCGGAATATGTATTCGCAACGAGCCCCAATTCTGCAATAGCGCGCTGGTAATCTCCTGCGTAGTAATATTGCTCAGCAATACCCAAATTAGCGGCAGCGCTTAACTCGGCATTCTTCTTGCTTCGGACCATCAGCACGCTAACGACAATAACGATTAAAAATATGGTTATTCCAATATTGAGTTCACGCATATGTTTTTGCAGCCATTTCCGTACGCGAACGTATATCGTAACGAGTGGATCTTCCTTGATCTCTTTTCTTAGAATTCTCTTTCTAGGACGTAGCATCTTTACCCCGGCTCAGGATCAATGTTGCTTCTCACTCAGGCTGATACGTATCCCCAAGAACGGATTCAACGATTTTCGAAACGGTTGTCTGAAGGTCAGCCGGTTTGGTAAAAAATGGAAATCCGTGACTTTTCTGTTGCTCGAGGACTTCAGCTTCGTCAGCATAGCCTGTCATCAATACGATTTTCTGGTTTTTTTTACGTTTACGCAATTCATTAGCCAGTTCGAAACCGCTCATCTTGGGCATTCGAATATCGCTAATGACCAAATCAGGCTTGAAGCGTTCCCACTCCACTAACGCTTCTTCCCCATTAAAGGCGATCCGAACTTCATAACCTTGTCGTTCTAAAAAACGTGCGTAGACGCGAGCAATTGTATCCACATCATCGACAACCAAAATTTTTTGTTTCATCGAATCCCTCATAGCCTTAGACTTCATAGCCCGGTTTTGGCCACTTGTCGTGTGTGTTTGCCCTGTTGATCAGTGTGACATCAACCCTTTTCCATTGTCGTACCCCAGGCAGGAGTCGAACCTGCGGCCAACGGTTTAGGAAACCGCTGCTCTATCCTCTGAGCTACTGGGGCTGGAAACAGCAAACAATTTATAAAAGCCATCTTTAAAAAACAAGATTTTTTTTCTGTTTTACCGCGTTAAGATCATTTTTCTGCAATATGTTGAATTTCCTTGTTGAAAAAATAAAAAATAGATGCCGGAAGCCAAATTCTTTCCTGATGCATTCCGGCCGTCCCAGTTGCATTGTTTAACGCCAGGCTCGAGGATGTCATTAACCAGGATGCACACCTCTCTTCCGAGGAGATCATAAACACTCAGTTTGACTGCCGACCGCTCTTTGATTGTAAAACTGATGGTAGTCTGGACATTGAACGGATTGGGATAATTCTTTATCTGTGGCTGTTCCGGGATGACTGACTCTCGCTGGTATAGAACTGTTGGCGCACCCAAAGGTCCGTAGTGCCTGACGCCCAGTGTATCCATCGCTTCAATGTAAAAGGAAACTTCCAGTTCTCCAGCAAGTAATGGTACATCCGCGCTGAATCGGATGTCGTCAAGGCTGGACATAGGGAAGACTTGAAACGGATCCCCCCCATTCATGCGAATGTGCAGAGCAACCGAACCATCTGCAATACCTGTTTGCGACGCGATATCAATACCAATCCATTCGGATTGTTGGTCGAGCAACGTAATCACCGAAAGGTTGTCAAACGACATGGATTTATACGTTACAGCGCGCAATGCATCCACCAGGCCCCAGCCGAATGCGTTGTCCGGATTTGTTGCCCGATCTGCGGTTTGCCGGAGCGCTTCTCGCACCTGCATCGGTCCCCAATCGGGATGCGCCTGCAAAATCAGCGCACACGCACCCGCTACGAGTGGGCAAGATGCCGATGTGCCTGTGACTGTCCAGTACGCTTCCACATCACGTGCGGGATTCAGCGCTGTGACAGACTGTCCCATGGCCACCACATCGGGTTTGATGCGTCCATCTGCTGTTGGTCCCATTGAGCTGCGACTGTACAGGTCGCCGTTCGCATCCACAGCGCCGACAGCAATGACGCTGTCGCCGTCCGCGGGAAAGTTGATTTTCGTCCCGTAAATATCCCGATTCCCCGCTGAATTGACCACCACGACTCCCTTGCCTGCCGCAATATCCGCTGCAATAGTGATGGCTGCTGTATTGCCGTCCAGCTCTTCAGCTGAATAATCCTCGGCATCGACAAATGTGCCGTATCCAAGAGAACTTGAAACCACATCAGCGCCCAGCGATTCCAGCCATTCAATGGCTTCGATCCAGTGCTCCTCTTCCACTTTCAAGTCGGATTCGCGCACCCATTCTGTCTTGGCCAAGGCGAACGATGCGCCGTATGCAGGGCCGATAAGTTCACCTTCCCGAAATCCACCAATGATGGAAAGCACAGTTGTCCCATGATTGTGCTGGGTCATGGCGTCTCCATCCTGGTTGGCTGTAGTGTCGTCATCCCAGTGGAAATCGTGCTCGGCCATCACGTGGAGTTGCTCGAACACGGGCCGATCTCGAAAATCAAACCCAGTATCGATCATGCCGACGAGAACGCCCTCTCCGGTCAATCCCAGATCGTGGACTTCAGGAACATGGATCAAGCTGTTTTGGATCTCGCTGTCTCCGTAGTCAAGATTGTGCGTTCGCTGCGCGTGTCCCGGTTTCGCCAAATTCTTGGACGTTCCAGGCATGGGATCCTCCCTCCATCGCGCCACAGGATGCACCGATCGGACAAACGAAAGCGCGCGAACGTGCGGGATTTGGTTTTCCGGC
>CAZDVF010000231.1:0-4877 GCA_964508725.1 uncultured bacterium
CATCCGGCTGGAGCACAACCACACGCCCAGTGCATCGTTCGAAAAACGGGATGTGCGGGCTGCAAGGCAAATAACCATCAAAGAAATGACCGACGGCGTATACACCCTCTCGCTCTTCCCAACACTTTATCGATCTGTCAAACGTATTATTATGATCAACTCCGGAGAAACAACACGTGAACTATTCATCCTTCCTCTGAATCCCGACCGGGTGTCCAAGATCGCGGCTCCGGCCTTCTCCGATCTGACGCCGGAACTGAAAGCTGTGTTGCGCCGCTCCAAAATCGAGGCGCATCCCAATCTGGCGGGCGAAGCTCTGTACAACGTGCTGGACGACATCCGGAAAGCCGGGCTCCTCAATATCGCGGCCAAGATGCAGGCAACCCGGCTTCCCAGCGGCCGGGACGTGCTTTCGGCTGTCGGATCCATCTCGCGCATCCGGGGCGACCGGTTCTTCGCTACCGTAGCAGTGGACCTCCGGGATGACGTGAAAAACGCTGCAACGGCAGGCACTTTTCACGAAGCGCCCAACATGGATCACGATCCGCCGATGGGATACGTCAAGGCCGGCAGTTTTAAAACCAACGATCAATACGGAAATCTCCAGCTCACCTTCTTCATGAAGGAAGACGCTGTGGACTTCATGGTCGATGCCGACATCGACGACGCAGCCGGATTGACCCATTCCCTTCAGGTCATCGACCACTATCTTACCGGAAGCGGGACGCACCCTTACGACATCCATGAAATACTCCTGGCGCACCAGAAGCTGGATCCCGGATACCAGTTACTCGTCGCATAATTCGAACATAAAACAATGGGGATGTGAATCCATTATGAAGAATAAATCTCGTCACCTGATTCAATCAACATCCAACCGAGGAGGACTGTTCCGTGAGTCCGATGACCGATCAGGAAAAGCAGGACCTGAAAAAACACAACGCCGTTCAAATCGACCAGATGGACGTCGCTGCAGGCAGCGTCATCAAGCACCTGGTTCAGACGCTGAAACGTGGAAATCGAAACACCTACATCAAGCTCCGGAACGCTGCGCTCGATGGCCACATTGTGTTCTACGATCTGGTGGAAGGCGACCAGGAGCTGGTCTACAAATTCGGCCGGATCCTGCAGCTTGAAACCGTCACAGACGACATGCTGGAGGTGCGCTCGTGAAAAAGGGAATCATCACCCTCGTCGTTTTCGCCGCCTGTCTCATGGCGGCCCTTTCCTTTATCACAGCCCGGTACATCGACCGGGAGGAAATCGCCCGCACCCGGCTGAAAGCCGAACGCATGCGCGCCGTCCGCGACTCGATCACCACTGTTGCAGCGTTTCGCGACTCCCTTCAGCATCTGATTTTAGACAATGTGCATCTCAAAGAGACTGTCATCGCTGGACTCCGGCAACAGGTCCAGACACTGGAAGCCCAACGCACTGATGAGCAGCTCAACGTCCGGTATCTGGACACGCGGGAGGAACTTGAACAGCAAATCATGAGGACCTTCCCGGAACTCGGAGATTCCGTCTGGCGGGTGACGGAGATCTATTTCCCCGAAGAGGATGAATCCATGGAATACCTGTCTGTGCCTCTCTGGTTCAGCGAAACCTTCATCATCGACCACCAGAACGCCGACAATCTGGGCCGCCAGGTGGACAAGCTCCGGCAGATGGACTCCCTCCAAACCGTTGTTACGGTGCTGAAGGACAGTCTCTATGTGTTGGAACACCAAAACCGCACAGCCATGCAGACCGGATACGAGATGGCATACGCCGAGTTCGACACGCTGCAGCAGAAATATATCCGTCTGCTGGAAAAGCCGCCGCAGATCAACTTCGGCCTGCCCCAGTGGGGCGCAGTGGCCGGTGGAACAGCAGCCGGCATTTTCATCGGAACACAGATTCAGAAGAGATAGAAGGAGGCTTGAACAGTGGTCAAGCAAAAAATTGGACAGATCATGATAGCCGTTGGATGCATCCTCCTCTTAAGCAGACTCGCTCAAGCAGAGAATCAGTCTGCCCCACGCGTCTCACTTACGGATAAATCCCAAACTGGCGCGAAACTGGGCGACCAGATCGTTCTCAGAGTGGACAATCTGGACAGCCTGATGGCGCTGGCCGAAACCGCAGGTAAAAACGTCATCCCCTTTGTGGAAGGGTACCCCCTGAAAGGCGTCAGGATTTTCAGGCTGGACAGCGCAACCGTCCGCTTCACCCTGCGCCGGACCAAGGAATCGCAAGACGTGTGGATGGCCTTGCTTCAAAAGCCGGGATTCTACGCACGCAACGCCGCCCTGTCACTGGGCGTGGAAGATGGCGTGGCCGTTCAGACAAGTGCCACCGACTTTCAGATCACGGTGATCAGAAAAGGGCAGTTTATCGGCTGCCTGATCGGACTTGTCGCCATACTCATCGCATTATGTTACCTGGCGCGTCACACAGCCATCCTTCGGGACGCCGGGCCGCGGCTTCCCGGCGGTCAGCACAAGTCGTACAGCCTGGCCCGCACACAAATGGCAGTCTGGTTCATGCTTATCATTTCAGCCTATCTCATCCTTTGGATTCTTACAGGCCAACTGGGAACCATCACCGAATCAATGCTGGCTCTCATGGGCATTGGATCCGGCACGGCGCTGGGCGCCGCCATTGTCGACGCGGGCAAACGCAATGCGGCGTCAGAGGAAATCAATAATCTGGTTCATGAAAAAGCCGTACTTGAAGAAACCCTGACGCGAGGTGGAAACAAACAGATTAAAGCTGTCATGGCTTCCCGGCTTGATTCCATCGATCAAAGGATGAAAAGCCGGACCGTCACGCAGCAAGGCCAGACTTCCGAGGGATTCTGGAACGACATCCTGACCGACGCCAACGGCATCAGTTTCCACCGTTTCCAGATCGCTGTGTGGACCGTTGTGCTGGTGTTTATCTTCATATCCGAAGTCGCCTCAACGCTCTGCATGCCCGAATTCTCCGGCACCCTCCTGGCGCTCATGGGCATCAGCTCAGGGACATACATCGGCTTCAAATTTCCAGAGGAGCACGCGTGAAATTCGTGAAGCGAATCATGCTGTTCATATCCATCGGATTCTGCCTTGCGTGCGAAAGCAATCCGGTGCGATTTGAACTGAGGGATAATCTGTCCGAAGCCGAATTCAGGGACGCTCTCATCGGCACATGGTTCTCTGTTTGGGAACGGCCCGATGTCTGGAACGTGACCGATCTGAATATCTTGCGAAACGGAATCGCCTTTATCACCATGCAAAAGGACGGCGAAGAAAAAAAGTCTGTCGGGCGGTATCAAATACTCTTTCTCCAGCCACCTCAAAAAGACAAGACAACCTACGCTGATTTCATCCTCAAAACCGAAAGAGGCAACATCCGCCTGCATAAACTCTATTCTGGTCTCCACAATGGTGTACTCATCGATGACGAGCCATTCCTTAGAATCGAACGAGAACCGTACGGCGTGCTGAAAAAGCGATACTCCTTTGGATATATTTTGTTTTAGGGCAAGTGGACAACCTCTACTCGTCCTGATTAAATTCAGAGATCTACCCAAAAAACTGTTTCTGCGAGTCCCGATAATTCGGGACGAAGCTGTCTCCATGTGCGATCCTGGATAAGCTCACTTGTTAATCTTCGCGTAGCGCAATCAATACCTTCCCGTATCATTCCAACAGAATCTCTACAGAGTTTGGTTTTATTTTGATGGTAGCGTATATTCCAGTAACTGGATTTGATTCTGGGAACCGCTTATGAAACTGCTCATCGTTGAAGACAATCGCCGCCTGGCCGGCGACATGCACCAATTCCTGACCGGCAACGGATTCGTTGTGGAACTTGCCGAAACCCTGGCAATGGCCGCTCAAAAAGTACACCTCTACGAGTACGATCTCGTCATTGTCGATGTCGGCCTGCCTGACGGCAGCGGGCTCGATCTGATCCGCACCATGAAAGAGGAGAACATGGATGCGGGTATTCTGATTGTTACGGCCAAAAATGCGGTTGAAGACAAAGTCACGGGGCTTGAGCTGGGCGCAGATGACTACATCACCAAGCCCTTTCACAAGGCCGAACTCAACGCCAGAATCTTGTCCATCTTGAGGCGGAATAAATTTGATGGAAACAATATCCTTCAAATGAACGACATCAAGGTGGATGTGCTGGCGTCTCAGGCGTATGTCGAAGATACACCCCTCCATCTGACCAAGAAGGAATACGATCTGTTACTCTATTTTCTGTACAATCAGAACCGCCTGCTGACCAAAGAGAGTATTGCCGAACATCTCTGGGGCGACCACATTGACCAGGCGGATCGGTTCGACTTCATCTACAACCACGTGAAGAACCTGCGCAAAAAAATTCAAAAAGCCGGCGGAGACAATGTCATCCACGCCATGTACGGCATGGGTTATAAATTTGGTTCAAAACAAAAGGATGGTCAATGAGAAAAAAACGAACCGTCTCGTTATTGACCAAAACATCCCTGATCAATCTGATCTTTGTCTTTCTGGCCCTGTCTGCCAGCGCTTTCTATCTGCAAAACCGAACGAACAGATTAATCGATCGAGAGCTGGATGACACTGTAAGACGGACAGAGTATAAAATTGTAAAACGCGGCCAATGGTTACGCGACCGCAAGGGCCTTCCGCACCACACAAAAATCATCCGCCTCAAACACAAAGAGGATGTGAGCGGATTCCCCGTCTACTCGGATACGACCCTGTTCGACAACGATGATCAGTTGATGCGGCGATATCGTAAAAAGACTGTGACTTTTACTCGCCGTGAGAGACACTACAAACTTGTCATGTACAGGGACATGGAAGACTTCTATAAACTGAAAGACGATATCTCGCGCGCCATGCTGCCTACCTTCA
>CAZDVF010000232.1:0-4876 GCA_964508725.1 uncultured bacterium
CGGCTCCGCCGGGAGTCTTAAAGCCACCGCCTCTGGCGGTGGATCGTTTACTGTTTTCGGTTTTAGCATCGAAGGATCTGGGTGTTCAGCGTTTAAGGAGGAATGAAGTGAGCGATGCTGTCAACAAGGAATCACATGAGCCCGCTTCAAATGAAGCTCAGGAAACTCAGGAAGATCAGAAGAACAATTCAAAATCAGAAAAGACTTACGTCTCCGATGGACAAGAAAAATCGATCCAGTTTGCACAGGTTGGCGCACCAAGATGCTCTGTGGATGGAAAACGGAACATCAGCATGCTCATGGACCTGGAGCTACCTGTTGCCGTTGAGCTGGGCCGCATCCGGATGCTTGTCAAAGATATTCTGGAACTGGGTCCTGGCGCGGTTGTTGAGTTGAACAAATTTTCCGGTGAGCCTGTAGACCTGTATATTAACGCAAAAAAATTTGCAGAGGGCGAAGTGGTAATTGTGGGCCAGAATGTTGGCGTTCGGATCACGGCTCTCATCGCACCTGGTGAACGGCTGGCCAATCTCAAATGAGTGACCAATGAAATGGATGTGTAATGTGTTGTTTTGAACGGGTGCGCCCGCATTCAGCATCCAGAAATGGTGTGTTTTAATTTTCCCCCTTGCAAGTTATATATCTCAGACCGAATATGTCCACGACAGCGTCAGATCCGATTGTCCCCCCTTTTCATCTAAAAGATATCGACCAGCCGTAAAACAGCCTTTCCCGAACAATGAATCGATTTTGATCAATGTACAGAGTGAACCTGTCTCGGATACCCGGAAACTCTCCACAATTCATTTCGTGTTGGACCATGAGATAAAGATGGCGGGGGAGGCTATTCCAAAATAAAATTGAGAGGATCTTGCGCTTTACCGTTCACAAAGACGCCGTAATGCAGATGAGGTGCTGTTGATTTTCCGGTGTTTCCTGATAATCCGATGACATCCCATCGATTCACTTTCTGACCCTCTTTGACCAATACTTTCGACAAATGCGCGTAGAGTGTTTCATTGCCGTAGCCGTGATCAATGATGATATATTTTCCATAGCCCTTCTTACCGATGGCGTTTTTGCGGACTGCTTTTACGACACCGGCAGCTGAAGCCATAACGTCTGTGTTGTTTCTTACAGAGATGTCGACGCCTGGGTGGTTCTCAAAACGATCTGTGAAGGGATCAATCCGCATGCCGAAAGCCGATGAGATCCACCCGCCCCGCACAGGCCGAATGGACGGGTAACTGGCAATGCGGTCCCGCCGCGATGCGACATTTTTTTCCATGTCTGTCATGTTGACCTTGAGCATGCGAACTTCTGATTCCAGAGACGAGAGATTCCATGCGATGGTTTGCGCTGTCGGTGTTTCAGGACGTATTTTGTCTGGCTCGGCGTTCGGTCCCCCGACACCATAGGCGATCTCTCCTCCCGGCAGGGCTGCGGAGACCTGAATATCTCTGGCGGTGTGTCGCAGTGTGTTCATGTCTGAAACGATGGTATTGACACGCTGCTGATACTCATCCAAACGCCCAAGCAGTACAGCGTTCTCTTTCCGAAGAGCAGTCAGCGCGTGTTGCTGATGGAGTGCAACTCCCTTTGACGTGAGCTTGTACATCCCTGCTCCAATTAGTGAGCAGAGCGTCACGAGAACTGCGAGAAGCTTTAACCGGGTGAATGTCGTGGTTATGACCTGTTCGCTTTGGGGCTCCAGGATCGTCAGAATGTAACGCTTACATTTCATCTCAACCTACCCAAGTTCAACCTTTTCATATGATTGCGTGCAAAAGTAGTGCCAAGGCATGGATATGATCCTGTATAAGATGGTCATAGCCGGCTGTTTTGTCCTGCAATCCGGACACCTGATCAAAATATCCGAATACCATCGAAACAAAAAGAGAACGACCTGTCTCTGGCTGTGGGTTGTGAAAGAAGCTTTGATCTGCTAGAGCCAGTGGTCCATTTTATTCAGATCAGGTGATGTTTTTCTATGAGATATTCAGAGTAGATCCCTGTTTCCGGCAACCTAAAAGATGCAAACGGAATTCAGTTCCCGGTCAAAGATCCAATGTATAACAATTCCCCAGAATAATGGTAATCTCTCCCTACAGGTCAGATCCTTCTTCTGATGATGCCCCTGACTCTCTTGATCTCTGACCAAAATAAACAAATAGTTAGATCAGTTCTTTTATCACATCTGAATGGCGGCGGGTGGCATGTCCTTTGCCTGAAAGGAACTGGATGATAGGCAATGGAGCCAATCCGGATGGATGATTTCATTCTTTCTACAGCCGGTCTGCAATCGCGCATAGGCCATCGAGATAAGATATCAAACTGCCTGGCAAATGTGAATCTGGCCGGATTTAAAAAGATCGAAGATGACTATCGGTTTTAGCGAATGAGTCTGTTTCTGCCAAATCATCAAAAAATCACATGACGGCCTCTAATCAGATAGCGCTGATTGAGACCGGGAATTCCCTTGATTGCGTTCTCGAGACAGCAGAGGGCGCCCGATACATGCGGGGTGGTCATTTCAAATTGGATGCCTTGCCTGGTGACGCCGGAGAGATATCAATTTTAATGCAGCACAAAATATTCAGTCCGAAGGCAGCTTCCGGAGTCAGTTTCCGGGACAAGGAAACAGGGGAGTATGTTAGCCGGATCATGACCCGGTAAAAGCGGTACAGGTTCGAATTTGGAGAGCAGGATTCTCGATCGACGCGAGAGGCAGGAGGCAGCGATTAGGTTCATGACTTTTAATCATAATAAAAATGGCATCACGTTCAACGATGAGGTTGACCGGGTGATTCGGGAACTTACCCAGGTGGTCGAGAAAGAAGTCAGGGCGTTTCAGACCCTTCTTGGTGTTTTACAAGAACAACAGACATCGATTCTGACCGGTGATGCGCAACGCGTGATCGAAACCCATACGGAAGTTGAGCACATTTTAGATGAATCCCGAGAGCTAGAAAAAAACCGTAAAAGTGTGGCCACGACTCTTTCCCGACAACTTTGCATCGAGGAGGAAGCAACCCTGTCGACACTCATTCCTTTCATTGAAGAACAATACGCACGACGGCTTGAAGAAATGAAAGATATGCTGAACATGCTGTCAACAAAAATTCAACATACGAATCAGCGGAACAAATTTTTACTGGAAAATTCTCTGGCTAATGTGGACAGGTATCTTCATCAATTTGTTGGGATTTCGAATGAGACGACGGATAACAGACGCGATGAATTGGTAGAAGGAGGAGGAAAATCCTGGTGGAGTTAGATATGGTGCACGAACGCAATATCGAGAGTCGGTTTCGTCACGGCATTGTTTTTCTTGATCCCGTACGGGCGGGCAATCGTAGCAGTCTCCGCCTTTCAAACGGACGGTTGAAATGCTTGATCATTCCGTACCAATAACGAAAGAGCAGATCATGGTTCGTCAATCAACATACAATTCTTTGCTTCAAACGGATATTGCCAAAGACGTGACACTCTGTGTTGTGACACGGAATGATGAGGGATCCCTCAAGCAGTGTTTGACCAGCGTTCGGGGCATCGCCGATGAGATTGTGGTGGCCGATCTTGGCTCAACGGACCGGACCCTGCGGATCGCCGAGGATGAAGGAGCGACAATCTATCGTCATCACTGGCGTGAGAACTGGGCTGAAGTCCGAAACGCTGCTTTGTTGTATACCAGGAGTAAGTGGATTTTACAGATGGAACCTGATGAGACGCTGGAGGTCCGGGATGCAGGGCTCCTCCGTCGTCAGTTGAAATTGTGCAAATCCAGCGGATTGACTGTTGCTGTTTTGCGGCCAGGCGTCGGGAGCGAACTCAGCCGCCAGAAAAGTCTGCGACTTTTCCACAGGAACCGGGCAAGATACTTTGGGCTGGCTGCAGAGACACCCCGTGTGATTCGACGGCAGTATTCCATCGCGCTCCGAATCCATGGTCGTAATGCATCTTTGACTTCCCCGGAACGGGATGAAAAAGATCGCTGGTTGAAGGCGCTCATTCTGTCACAGATGGAGGTGGAACCCGAAAATCCTGCTCTGTGGGCGCAGTTGGTCGGACTCTATCGCAGTCGGGGTGAGTTAGATGTGATGATGCGTGAAGCCGAGAATGCGCTGGTTCTTCGCAGTCTGCCGATTCGGGAGAGATTGCTCATCACCAACGATTTGATTCATGGACTGTTGGCAACGCATGCATTGGATCGCGCCGAGGAACTGGCCCAGGTGGGTCTGGAAGACAATCCCTATCACATGGACATGCTTTATGTTCTTGGGGAGATTATGTCGCGAACCAAGCGCTATCCCCAGGCGATTGACTATTACGCAGAGTATCTACGGACCCGCGGGTTGAGTAAAGAACAGCCTGGTCTGGATGACTTAATCTTTTACACGTACGGTTACAAAGGTCGCGCCTGGAATGCCATTGGTACTTGTTACCGCAACATGGGGAAGGCAATCCATGCTACAGATGCTTTCCGCTATGCCGTGCAAATTGATGAAACCAATGTGCTCTTTCGTGAGAATTTAGAAGCGATGCATGACGCCGGCAAGATACCAACTCAGAGTGTCTGAATCCGATCATAACAAGTGAGGAGAGATGCCATGGCTTTGTGTGAAAAGTTTTCGATGTGTGCGTATTACAACGAGCAGATTTCAAACATAAGGTGATTGATCTTCAAACCACTAGCTCAGCTAGTGGTTCTCGATCCTAAACTGGACGGCAGATACCTGCCTGCTTTAAGCCCCCCGGCTCCGCAGGGAGTCTTAAAGCCACCGCCTCTGGCGGTGGATCGTTTACTCAGCCGTCGACCGGCGATCTTAAAAGGCCTTCGTGATACGTGGCAGACAGGACTGTCGGACCAGACTGC
>CAZDVF010000233.1:0-4863 GCA_964508725.1 uncultured bacterium
GGGTGGTTGTTTACTCTGGCTTACACCTCCTTTCGTTGCATAATCTTTCATGACTTGTCCTCTATTAAAATCCTCTTGCAAACATGGTCCAAAACGTATCGCCCAGCTCCCACCAGCGGTTCATGGCTGCGCGGGCGAAATCGTTGGCGTACCCGGTCAGGTAGCGTCTGTACAGGTCCGGATGATCCTTGTTCGCTTTTAGTTCCAACGCTTTCTGTTCGACCAGAGGCAGTTCAGTGAAGGCGCGTTCTTCCAGCGTGGCGATGGCGCCTTCAATGTGTTCGCGAGCATAACCCCACTTGACTGTGGCAAGACGGTTGGCGCGGCGGAAATGCCAGCTTGCCGCATCGGTGCGGAACCTGTGCTGACTGCAAATCTCGAACGATTTGGGCAGGCTCAGAACGCCGGCGAAGATCGGTATACGCGGACTGAGTGCCGGATTGTCAAATGAGAACCAGGCCACCGTGCCGATTTCAGGTGGAAGCCAATCGCGGCACTGGATGATTTGCGAATACGAACAGCCAGCCGATGCGATGCCGCGGTGATCGCCGAGGACGCCAGGCTTCAGATAATTGAGCAGGACCTGCATTTCCCTGCTCATCCACGGATTCACAGCAGGGCTCATGACAATTTTGGATTTCTCGTCGGTTTGTGCCTGCCACCAGTTTCTGGGGACTTCCGGCGCGACCAGATTCTTGGTTGACTGATATTCCGTGCCCTCATACGTCTCGCGGTAGTATCGCATGACGTCGCGCACAGAGACCTTTTTATCCGGCTTCACAGAGAAGGGGATCTCCTCGGCATCCAGCGAGAGGTTAAGGGATGGGGCCATGGTGCTCAGAACGTAGAATTCACGAATGCCGAACTGGGGCCGGTTGCTGTAGGCTTTCCAAAATTTGAAAGGTTCGTTGCTGTCCGGATCATACCAACCCATCTCCTCAGCAATGCGATAGACATTATCCGAGGCCATGAAATGATCCGGATCGTTCAGATCCAGCTCGCCGATCTTGGGTTTGTTGGCTGACACGCCCACATGATCATCGGGGATGCGCCGGGCAGCCCAGACAGAGCTGACTTCCAAAGGGCCGGCTCCGAAGATTTCGAAGTGCCAGACTTCTTTGGCGTCAGCGATGGTGATGCACTCGCCGCGATCGCCGTATCCGTATTCACTGACCAGTTTCCCGATCAGTTTGATCGCTTCGCGCGCGGTGGTGCAGCGCTCCAGAACAATCGCTTCCAGTTCCTCAATTACGAAGAGTCCGTCATCGTTCACAAGCTCGGGCCTTCCACCGATGGTGGTCTCGCCGATGGCCAGGCCCTTTTCGTTCATGCACGGATAGGCCACATTCATGAACGCGTAGGTTTCAGACACCTGGGGGATTTCGCCCTTTTCGATGATGCCGCGCAGGTCCCAGAGTGTTTCAGTGTGCATGGTGCCCCAGCGGATTTTACGCATCGCACCTTTTTCATGTGTCTGACGGGGAACGATATTCAGCCAGGTCCGGTAGTTGCCGTCGCATGAGTGGCACGTGATGACCGATCCGTCGATGGTGGCGCTTTTGCCGGCCATGATGCTTGTGCACCCGGATTCAACATCATCTGCCCACGTGGCGTTTTGCGCCCACAAGGCAGGCGCCGCAACAAACAAAATGATGAGAAGCCATCCCGTGATTTTTTTTAAATCTGCCAAGGTTACAAAGCGGGGCATCCGTTACCTCCTATTCGAGGTTAAAATATCCGGCCGGGTTATTGCCTGAAATCGAGCCGGCTTTCGTCAGACATGTCCAAAACCGATAAAAAGATTAACTGGGCCAGATCCTCCATGATCTCCGGCGTGATGGTCGAGAGATTGTCCAGGGGGATGTGGTAGTATGATTTGGATCCAAATACAGCAAAAGAGATGGTCGGGACATTTTTCCACAGGAAACGGGCCGCATCCAGCCTGGGACGCGCCAGATTGGCGAAGTGGCTGGTTCGCACCACGCGCCTGATGTATTCCTTATTCGCTGTGTCAAAGAAAGTCCACATGTCGGGAAAATTCTTAGCAGCAATGGCCGAGATTTTGTCACCGCAGCCCACACCGTCCATGTTGATGCAGCACACTGTTTTCTCCAGTGGAAACGCGGGATGATCCAGATAGTATTCGGAACCCACGACGCCCTGCTCTTCGGCGCCCAGAGCGATGAAGAGAATCGAGCGTTTTGGTTTGACGGGATGTTTCGCCATCGCTTCGGCGACGCCCATCAGTACAGCCACAGCCGAGGCATTGTCATTGGCGCCGGGGATGATTTCGTAACAGCGGCCCATGTGATCCAAATGTCCGGCGAGGATAATGACTTCTTCCTTCAGTACAGGATCCGATCCCTCGATGAGCGCGATGACATTACTGCCAATACCTTCAGGGTGATGCTCTGTGACGTTCTTGATGGTGGCGGTCTTTCCGGTTTTAAACGACTGCGGCTTAAGGTCTTTCTGAATTTTCTCCACGATGTCTTTGTGGGTCTTCCCGGTGCCGGTGAACATATCTGCGACCACAACATCGCCGACATGAGAGTAGATGAAGTTTTCATCGTAGGCGTTGTTCGGATTGGCAATGGGGCCGTAGTTATAGAGCATCCCGGCTGCACCATGTTTGACTGCATTTTCCAGTTTGTACTGGTGAAATGAGTAGGGGCGCCATTTTTTGAATAGGTCGGCATCGCTGTCAGGAGAGACCGGTGCTTCCCGTTCGATGAGGATGATTTTCCCTTTGACATCCATCCCTTTATAGTCATCGTATTCCAACTCAGGGGCTGTGATGCCGTATCCGCAATAAATTACTTCAGCGGTGATCTCACCCGATCCGGAGGTGGATCCGGGCATGAATTCATCCACATATTTGTATTGTTTTTTAATCGTACCCTTTTTAACAGGCATGTGCAGCGCAACTTCACTGCCTTCAAAAATCAGTGTGTAAGAAATCGGGAAATGTTGAAAATAGGTGCCGTTGTCACCGTAAGGCTTGAGCCCCCATTTTTTGAAATGGGATGCGACCCAGTCGGCGGCGGCTTTGTATTCCTGTGTTCCTGTCAGCCGTCCGGCATACTTGTCTTCGCACAACTCTGCAACATAGTCATACAAGGTGTGGCTCGAGATGCTGTGCAGTGTTTTAAGAAGGATTTCCTCATCGGTCGGTTTTAAGGAAGTCTGAGCCCATACGCCGGCCTGAATTGTCATGTAGCAGAGTACAGTAATCCATATTGGGATCCATTTTCTTTTCACGGGATTCTCCTTCGCGTGTTGTTTGATATAGTTTTTTCTGTTCCATTAGCCGTTGCGCAGATTGCGAATATAACGAGAACAAGAGGGATTCGTTTGACCATGTTTCCTCCTCGACGACTTGATAGGATTCGTCGAGAAAGAACTTTTTAACTTACATAACATGCGTGAAAAATGCAAGTTGCTTTTGGCTTCAAATTAAATTAATTTAAAGCATTCTCATCGTATGGATATAGACTGAGGAGTGAAATTCTAGTACATGGGTGATGGGTATTTAGTGATCATTGGGTCTCTGATCTTGGTCGATTCATGCAGGGCTTACATGCGTCTCAACAAGAGAGTGTTTGAAAGAAATGGAACATTTTGGTTTCATTTACGTCAAATAGATCTTAGATACGGGGATGCATTCCCGGTGACATCTGTACGATGAAACCACATCAAAACTGTTTTACAAGAAAAGGCTTTGGCAGAATCGCCAAAGCCTTTTCTTCAGTTTAATTCAGAATCCGCATGTCCAAAGCTAAAACAGAGTGTATTGCCCGTCCTGCATGAGGATGATTGGTTTATCTTTTTCATCGTACAGAGTGACAGAACGTGCATGAATGCGCGGCTGGGTTTCAGTGATGTAAATTCGGTCTGTGTGTTCGACCTTGTCCGGTGCTGAGAAATTCTTGACACCCACGGCGCCTCCGAAATGGTCACTGCGGCCGAATGCGATGTGGAGTCCCAGTTTTTCGTCCAGCAAAATGGAGCCGCACGGTTTGATCCCGAAATCGGCCAGCACGCCAAATCCGATCTCGGCCATGTTGGCGTAGGCCGGCTCTGCGGCAATTTTGGTCCGCTCCCGATCCGATTCCGGTCCGCTGGTCAAAACATCCACCGCCTTGTTTCCTTCGATCCGAAAGAGCACAACCTCGTTTCCAAACTGGACCGGCAATGTGCCGGATGACAGACTCGGTTCGTCCAATTCGCCCTCGTACGGAACGATGTAACTTTCGCCGCTGGGTAAGTTGCCAGCTGTTCCAGCATGCGGAAAACGTCCGCCGGATGCGTGTGCTGTCCGGTGCCTGAGATCAAAAGTGACGGCATGTTTCTCTGTCCTGTCCACGAGAAACAGAATCTCCGTCCGAGTGGCCGGATCGAGCAGGATTTTCAGTTTCTCAACGCGGCGGTTAATTTCACCGTAGTCCAATCGCAATGCCGGAATCATGGCCTTGGAGAAACCAGGCATGGTGGCGGCCCGGAATCCGAACTGCTTGGCCGACAGCTTCAGGGGCGCGGTGGTTGAAAATTCCGTGGGCGCAAGGAGGATGGAGTGGTCTGATAAAATCCGGTTAAAAGGTGCTGTATCTCCCAGCAACGGCAGAGTTTCCGCAGAGTCGGGAACCTTTTCCATTTCCCTGAGGATGAATGCATTTGCAGGCAGATCAGCGTTGTTGCTGTGGACGTTGGGGTAGGCGACCAGAGAGACCGTTTCGAATCCAAGTTCCGCCCGGGATAATGAGAGGCTCCGGACCCATCTGGCAGCCATGTCACGACGGCGCTTCCAGTCCGGATTGTCCGAAACCGTGTCATCCGGAACATCCACCAGAACGGCCAGGGCTT
>CAZDVF010000234.1:0-4862 GCA_964508725.1 uncultured bacterium
CCGGGTCGATAGAAATCCTGGAAGAACTGATCCAGGGCAAAAATATCCGTACCGCGGACAAAATGCATCTGCTGTTTCGCTCCCTCGGAACAATCAAAATAACCATCGGGTGTGATGACGGCCCAATCCTCTTTCCCCAGAGAGACCAGTTGTGCCAGGGGCCGGCCGGTCCGGGGATCCGCAAGCGTCAGCGGTGTGAAGCCAATATCCTTGATATAAACGAGGTAGTCCAGAGCAGGGGAAATCCGCATCCCTGCCGTATTGATATGTATTTCGGGCCACATCAAAAGTGTATCAGCCGAAACCTCCCTGCCGGACATGAAATCGAACTGTTTCAATGTTTTATCGTAGGGTGTGAATGATTTGAGGGTGGCATCATCTCTGCAAAACTCGTAAATCGGGCTGAATGTTTTTACAGGATTGAGGGGTTTGCCGGTTG
Source organism: uncultured bacterium (assembly GCA_964508725.1). GTDB lineage: Bacteria > Zhuqueibacterota > QNDG01 > QNDG01 > DSAB01 > CAZDVF01. Next base: position 440 of record CAZDVF010000234.1, read on the forward strand.
GCAGATAATAGGAATAGATTGCCGCCTCACTGGTGAATTCTCCCAGAAATATACTCAGCACTTTACCGTCCGGGCTGAACCGGATGGTGTTCTCATCGGACCAGACTGCGTCCACTGCAAATTCATACCGCGTTATAAACGAACGGCTGTCCATGACAACGATCCGGCGTCCGGTTGTCAGAAGGACAATCTGATCGCCATCCGGACTGAATCTGGCGTATTGAATGACTCTTTCGTCATGTTCGAACACAGTCTGTGCGGCGCCCGAATTGAGGTCAATCTGCTGCAGGGTCTTTCCGTGAAAACCTCTCAATCGGGGATCCTCCAGCAGTACAAGGGCCTTGTCACCTCCTCCGGATATGTCGCATAATTTGGCCCGGCGATCGAGTGGAAACAACCGGTCCATCGAAGCCGCAGCACGTCCCCAGATTCCCAGAGTGTCTCCCAGAACGGTACCGAACACAGCGCCATCGGGACTGACACATACTGATCGGACAGCATGCCCGATTCCCGTTACGGAACGTATCTGACGGCCTTTCTCCAAATCCCAAACCTGAATTACCCAGTTCTCATATTGGTCTCCGGAGAATGCAGCGGCGGCTATCGTCTTCCCGTCGGCGCTGATATCCATGGCCCGCACGCCGATGAAATCTCCCCGGATGGTTCGCATCAGCTCGCCAGTCAGCAAGTCCCAGACACGGATGACCGTATCGTCGCCTGCAGACAGCATGATGCGTCCATCCGGATGGAGAGCCAGACACTTCACTTCATCACGGTGCCCTTTAAATTCAAAACTGATCTGTCCGGATTGTATGTCAAACTGAAATATCGATCCGCCGAACTGGTCAGAAGTAAGCAGCGATTTGCCGTCAGGAGAGAACCTGAGGAAATGTCCCAAACTCATGTTGTATCCATTGTATTCAATGGTATGCACTTTCCTGCCTGTTTCCACATCCCATACCGTTATTCGGTCAAGGCCGTCGCCATCGACTTGAGAATAGTAGAGGATTGCGGCCAGGCCTCCGTCCGCACTGAATGCAACATGCACAGTGCTGTAGGGGGTGTTCCTGAGATGGAGCGTACGCAACAACCGGCCTGAAGGATAATCATAAATCCGGGCCTTCTCATCGGTGCATCCGACAAGAATTTTGGTGCCATCGGGGCTCAAACACATATCCCGAATTCGACTCTTTTTGCTGCGTTTAATGGACGCCGTCCGCCGGCCCGTATTCAAATCCCGGAACTCGATTCTCTCATTGTAGCTGATGATCGCCGCCCGGCCGTCCCTGCTGCAGGCCAGTTGTACTTTAAAATCAACATCCCCAACATCTTTATGAATAACAATTTCCAGGGCCTTTTCGCCGGTTACCCTGTCCCATTTGACCACCTTTGTGCTATGCGAGGTCAGTATGTACCTGCCGTCTGACGTAAAACACACCTTGTGGGTGGAAGCTTCACCCCTGAAGGTTCGAATCTCCCGGCCCGTCTCCAAATCCCACAATTTCGCATTGATGTTTTGAGCGGCAGTCACGAGAAATTTGCCATCCGGACTGATATCCATGTCCTCAATCCAGTCCGTATGCCCGGTCTGGATCACGGTTTCAACAGGAAGCTCCTGTGCCATGGAAACAGATGGTATCAGTAAAAGCAGGGCAGCCAAACATACTTTCAGAATCGGTTTCATGTTGACGAAACCCTTGGCTTGATCGTTAAGAGAACGTTGAGATTTAGCCCGGCCGAGCATTGACCGGACATCACTTAACCTGCCTCACAACAATAAAATTATAGATTCATTCGCAAAATTGCAACCGCTTTTTCCTGGTAAAAGGGGAACGACCAAATCAAAGGGTCCCCTCCTTCTTGTTCTCATCCTGCAACGCCACCACACCCAGCGGGTGCGCCTGCAGCGTCCGGATGGCGCCGATGGCTGCCCACGCCGCCGACAGCGTGGTCAGGCACGGCACGTCGTGTCCCATGGCCGCCCGGCCGATGACATGCTCGTCAGTGCGGGCCATCTTGCCCATGGGCGTGTTGACAACCAGCTGAATCTCTCCATTGATGATCTGATCCACCGAATTGGGCCGGCCCTCGCCCACCTTGAACACGGGTGCGGACGGTATGCCAGCCTTCCTCAGCGCCACATGCGTGCCCTGGGTGGCCACGATGCAGAATCCCATTTCAAAGAGTTGTCTGGCAATGGGAAGCACTGACGATTTATCGTTGTCATTGACACTGATAAAGGCTTTCCCCCTCTTGGGCAGACCGTGCCCGGCGGCGAATTGCGCCTTGGCGAAGGCCCCGCCAAAGGTCTCGTCCAGGCCCATGACCTCGCCGGTCGAACGCATTTCGGGAGAGAGGAAGGTTTGCACGTTCGGGAATTTCATGAACGGAAACACCGGTGTCTTGACTGCGATCTTCCCGTTGGTTGAATGTTCGACAATCCCCAGGTCTTTCAAGGTTCGCCCCGCCATGACCTTGGCCGCCACCTTGGCCCACGGCACGCCCGTGGCTTTCGACACAAACGGCACGGTGCGCGAGGCGCGGGGATTGACTTCCAATACGTAGACCTCGCCATCCTTAAGTGCAAATTGGACGTTGATCAATCCCTTCACATCCAGCATGTCGGCCAAAAGGATCGTCTGCCTGCGGATGATCCCGGCGGCCTCGTCGCCGAGCATGTAGGGCGGCAGCACGCACGACGAATCACCTGAATGGATGCCCGCCTCTTCGATGTGCTGCATGAGGCCGCAGATGAGCGTCTCACTTCCGTCGCAGACAGCGTCCACATCGAACTCAAAGGCGTCTTCCAGAAATTTGTCGACGAGAATGGGATGGTCAGGCGACACCAACGCCGCTTCATGAATATATTTTTCAAGGGATTTTTCATCGTACACAATCTCCATGCCTCGGCCGCCCAGAACGTACGACGGTCTGACAAGAACGGGATACCCGATCCGGCGGGCAATCTGTTCAGCCTCGTGGAATGTCAAGGCCGTGCCCCAATCCGGCTGTCGGATTTCGGAATCCTGGATGAGCTTCCCGAAACGCTGACGGTCTTCAGCCAGGTCGATGGAGTCGGGCGACGTGCCCAGAATCGGAACGCCGGCCGCCTCGAGCCCGCGGGCCAGTTTCAGCGGCGTCTGCCCGCCGAACTGCACAATGACACCCTCGGGTTTTTCGAAATGGACGATGTGGAGCACATCCTCCAGGGTCAACGGCTCGAAGTAGAGTTTGTCCGCTGTGTCATAATCTGTGGAGACCGTTTCCGGATTGTTGTTGATCATGATGGTCTCGTAACCCTCTTCCCGAAGGGCCATGACACCGTGGACACAGCACGTGTCGAATTCAATGCCCTGGCCGATGCGAATCGGCCCGCTCCCCAGAATGACGATCTTGGGACGGTCGGTCCGACGGGCCTCGTTTTCCGTCTCGTACGTCCCGTAGAGGTACGAGGTTTCGGAAGCGAACTCGGCGGCGCACGTGTCCACCACCTTGTAGACAGGGAGGATGTCCTCGTTCAATCTGCGCAAACGGACATCTTCCTCAGCCAGATTGGACAGTTGTGCGATCCGGGCGTCGGAAAAACCCATCTGCTTGATGTTGTAGAGGGCGCGCCCTTCTGGTATGCCATTCTGAAGAATATCCTGTTCGCTGCTGATAATCTCGCGGATGGGATGAAGGAACCACGGATCGATGCCCGTAAGCGTCTGGATTTCCTCGAGGGAGATGCCGCGGCGGAAGGCCTCGCCCACTACGAAAATACGCCGGTCCGTGACGCGCCGCAGTTCTTTGCCGAGAGATTCGTCGTCAAGCTCGGGGAGTTCCTTCAGACCCGAGACATCCATCTCGAGAGAGCGCAGCGCTTTCTGGAACGCTTCCGAAAATGTCCGGCCGATGGCCATGGTTTCGCCCACCGACCGCATCTGAGTCCCCAGAACAGGCTCGGCCCGGGGAAATTTTTCAAAATTGAAGCGGGGAATCTTGACCACGACGTAATCGATGGACGGCTCGAACGACGCCGGCGTTTTTCCGGTGATATCATTGGGAATTTCGTCCAGCGTCAGCCCCACGGCCAGCTGGGCCGCAATCTTGGCGATGGGGAATCCCGTGGCTTTGGAGGCCAAAGCCGAGCTGCGCGACACGCGGGGATTCATCTCGATCACCACCATGCGCCCTGTCTCGGGATGCACGCCAAACTGAATATTGGACCCGCCGGTCTCCACCCCGATCTCGCGGATGATGGCCTGCGACGCGTCCCGCATGCGCTGGTACTCCCGATCCGTCAGGGTTTGGATGGGCGCAACTGTAATTGAGTCACCGGTGTGGATGCCCATGGGATCCAGGTTCTCAATGGAGCAGATGATGACCACATTGTCAGCCAGATCACGCATCACCTCCAGCTCGAACTCCTTCCATCCAATGA
>CAZDVF010000235.1:0-4857 GCA_964508725.1 uncultured bacterium
CGAAACTCTTGTGTCAAGAAGACTGCCAGGGATTGTGCCCTGTTTGCGGTGTGAACAAGAATGAAACCCGTTGTTCGTGTAAAACGAATGATATTGATCCCAGATGGGAAGAATTAAAGAACCTCACATTTGACAAATAAAAGTATTTCGGAGTCATAACGCATGCCATTGCCAAAACGTAAAATATCCAGGTCGCGGCGCGATAAAAGAAGAACCCACAAGAAATTGTCAGCGGCCAATGTGTCCACATGTTCTCATTGCCATCAGCCCAAACTGCCCCATAAAGCTTGCCCAAATTGCGGGTATTACAGCGGCCGGATGGTCGTTGTTCCCAAGGACCATTAAAGAGTTGGATTGAACATGATCCGTATCGCCGTTGATGCCATGGGTGGTGACAAAGCCCCTGGCGCCATCGTATCAGGAGCTATTGAAGCAGCGCGTCGCGCCGAGGGACGATTTGAAGTCATCCTTGTCGGGGATGAGAGCGCCATTCAGGATGAGTTCCGGCATCATCATTTTATTAAGGAGTTGCCGATCTCTATCGTCCATGCATCGCAACAGGTCGATATGGATGAATCGCCCTCCCGCTCTTTGCGCAACAAACCTGATTCGTCCATTGCTGTGGCTTTTCGCCTTCACAAAGAAAGTAAAGTGGATGCCGTTGTCAGCGCGGGTAACACGGGCGCCATCATGGCCTCGGGACTCGTCACACTCAGGACCATTCCCGGCGTTCTGAGACCGGCCATCGGATCATTTATGCCCCATGAGTCCGGCGTCTGTCTGCTTCTGGATGTGGGATCCAACGTCGACTGTAAACCGCATCATCTGCTGCAATTCGGCATGATGGGCTCTATCCTTGTGAAGCATCTCTTCAGTATTGAGAAGCCACGGATTGGACTGCTCAATATCGGTGAAGAGCCGACCAAAGGAACCAACGCCATTCAGTCTGCGTACGACTTGCTGAAAAAAAGCGGGCTCAATTTTTCCGGCAATATCGAAGGCCGGGATATCCTCAAAGGTAAAGCAGATGTTGTTGTTTGCGACGGATTTAACGGGAACATTTTACTCAAATTCGGCGAAAGCCTGGCGCGAATGTTTTCGATGACAATGAAGCGAACCATTCGAGGAAACTTGCCGGGCGCCATTGGTCTCTATCTGATCCGTCCCAGTTTGCGCAAGCTGTTTAAGTTGTTTGATTATCAGGAATATGGCGGCGCTCCGCTCCTGGGTGTCCGCGGTAATTGCATCATTTCCCATGGAAGCTCGACACCCCGGGCCATGCGCAATGCCATCGAAGAAGCGTGGAAAATGATTCGGGGTCGCGTTGCTGATCACATCGAGAGTGAAATTCAAGTCATGAAGGGAGTTGCGGGTGCCTAACGAGCCGATGTCAATGATTCTGGGAACTGGTTCGGCAATTTCCGGGAAAGTTGTCACAAATCACGATTTAGAAAAGATTATCGATACGTCCGACGAGTGGATTCGTGAACGGTCGGGCATTGAGAAACGGCATATTCTTGAGGATGAGAAAACCAATTCGGACATCGCAGCCGAAGCGGCCCAACATGCCTTAACATCAGCAGGTCTGAAGGCTGAAGAGTTAACCACAATTATTATCGGAACAGTCACCCCGGATTCCCGTTTCCCCTCGACTGCGTGCCGCGTCCAGGCAAAGCTGGGAGCTGTCAATGCAGCGGCTTTCGACGTCACGGCGGCCTGCTCAGGATTTATTTACGGCGTCATTCTTGCCGATCTTATGATCCGAAATAATCCAGAAGCTAAAGTGCTTGTCATTGGTTCCGAGATCCTCACCCGCATCACCGATTGGGAAGATCGGACAACGTGTGTTCTGTTTGGAGACGGAGCCGGCGCAGTGGTGATGGGCAAGTCAAAGGACCGGCGCGGCATCCGCTCAACTTACATGAAAAGCGACGGGCGGTTGGGAGATCTTCTGTACATGCCGGGTGAAGGATCGACGCATCCTTCGACTCACGAGACGATTGACCAGCGGTTGCACTACATCAAGATGAAGGGGCGTGAAGTCTTCAAGCATGCGGTCCGGGCCATGTCAGACGCAGCGCGTCATGCATTGGGTGAGGTCGGTCTCAAAGGAAGCGATATAGATCTGCTCATCTCTCACCAGGCGAATATCCGTATTATTGACGCCATTGCCAAACGGTTGAAACTGCCCGATGAAAAGGTTTTCATCAACATTCAGGAGTTCGGCAACACCTCGGCCGCGTCGATCCCCATCGCGCTCGATCAAGCTGTAAGAGAGGGCCGGTTAAAAGAGGGCGACCACTGTCTTTTGGTGGCGTTCGGCGGTGGATTTACCTGGGGTTCGTGTTTGTTCCGGTTGTAAGCTGATTTTTCCACCATACAGAAATTGATACGTTGGTCTTTCAATAAAGAGGTAGCGATTTCGTGGCACAGGTTGCGTTTATCTTTCCGGGACAAGGATCGCAGATTGTCGGTATGGGCAAGGATCTTTTCGAAGCCGACCCACAGGTTCGTCAGCTCTATCAAAAGGCTGAAGAGATTCTGGGATTTGCGCTGGCCGATGTCTCTTTCAATGGTCCGGAAGAGAAACTGAAACAAACCCAGTTTACGCAACCTGCCCTCTATGTCCATAGTTATGCTGTGTCCACATCACTGAAAGCGCGGGGCATTGAAGCGCAGGCAGCGGCGGGACACAGTCTGGGTGAATTTTCGGCATTGGCCTGCGCCGAGACTTTTACATTCGCGGAAGGTCTGGAGTTGGTGCGCGAACGGTCGCGTCTCATGCAAAATGTCGGGGAAAGCAATCCCGGCCGGATGGCAGCCATCATCGGACTTGATGCCGAGATGGTCATGAATGTGTGTTTAGAGGTACGCGAGCAGGGCATTGTTCAGCCGGCGAATTACAACTCGCCGGTACAGGTAGTTATATCCGGGTCAGTGGAAGGCGTAGCCGCTGCTATGGACTTGGCCAAAGCAAGGGGAGCCAAGCGGGTGATGGAACTGCCTGTCAGCGGTGCGTTTCACTCACCTCTCATGGCCGGCGCGGTAGAAGCTTTTGGTCAGGTTTTAAACCGGTTGACCTTCCATATGGTCAAGATTCCGGTTTACGCCAACGTGACAGCAGTGCCTGTTTCAAACGCGCAGGAAATTCGCATGCTGTTGCACAATCAGCTCACGCATCCAGTGCGGTGGGTTGAAACCATACAGAATATGATCAAAAACGGTGTTACGCGTTTTATTGAAGTCGGATCAGGCAAGGTTCTGTCGGGTTTGGTCAAGCGGATTGATTCAAGTGTTGAGATCATGCAATGCGGGACCATTGAGACGCTGGACCAGTTCACGTCTTGAACGGAAGGTAAATCTAATCCAATAATATTTCTCGGCATTGCGAGCATGTTCCTCGCTTCATTTTCGTTTGGGGACGAACTTACAGCAGGTGTATTCCTTTTAAGTGATGGAAGTGATCTGTTCAACGCCTTTTAGATTAGACAGTCTTTGTGTGAAATTTTGTACTGTCCGTCACTTAGGAGTTAAGCCTCTTGTCCGGAGGCAGATTTGGATCAGATGATCGGGAGAGGATACGTAATCAAAATGAATGAATTCCAAAATAAAATTGCCCTGGTGACCGGTGGCGCCCGGGGAATCGGCCGGGCCATTGTTCTTGATCTGGCACACCGTGGATGCAGTGTCGTTGTGAGTGACATTGATCTTAACGGAGCGCAAGCAACAGCTAAAGAAGCTGCAGAGACGGGAGTCAAGACACTGGCGATTCAGGTCGATATCTCTGATTCCAATCAGGTTGATGCAATGTTTAAACAGGTTGTTGATACATTTGGCGGCATCGACATCTTGGTCAATAACGCCGGTATCACGCGCGATACGCTTCTCATGCGCATGAAGGAGGACGCATGGGATCAAGTGATGTCCGTCAACCTCAAGGGCGCGTATCTGTGTACAAAAAGTGTTGTCCGCTCGATGATGAAGCGGGATGGCGGCAAGATTATCAACTTGACGTCTATTATCGGTTTGATGGGAAATGCGGGCCAGGCCAATTATGCTGCTTCCAAAGCCGGACTCATCGGCTTTACCAAGAGCGTGGCCAAGGAATTCGCAGCCCGAAATATTCAGGTCAATGCTGTGGCTCCAGGTTTTATCGAGACAGAGATGACAACCCGTCTGGGGGATGATGTCAAGGAAACCTATCTGGCCGCTATACCTGCCAGACGTGCCGGTACACCGGAAGATGTCGCACGCGTCGTTGCGTTTCTTGCATCCAGCGCTGCTGACTACATTACTGGTCAGGTCATTCAGGTCGATGGCGGACTGCTCATGTAACAGTTCCTCCGAGAGATTGGGAATGCGTGACAGGACATCCACTGAATCAGAGATTCGCAGTCAGTTTGTTGAAGATCATCGGCCCTGGGGTCGTTTCAAGCAATATGTTGGCAACGCCCAATGCACGGTCAAGATCATCACGGTCGAGCCGAATCAGACACTCAGTCTGCAATCGCATGCCCATCGTGACGAGTTGTGGATCATCCTGGACAAGGGGCTTCGCGTCCAATTGAACGATGACATTATCGATCCTGAACCAGATGAAGAAATCGTGATACTCAGGGGGACCCGACACAGGCTATCGTCTCGAGGCAAGCAAGGTCGTGTTCTTGAAGTGTCATTTGGCACATTTGATGAGAATGATATTCAGCGGTTCGAGGACGTTTACGGACGCACGTAAGTTCATGATTTTATTCCATACGATTATCCGGAAAACTGAGAGTGAAGGTTTTTTCATCTGAAATACATATTTGATTGATCTTCAAACCACTAGCTCAGCTAGTGGTTCTCGATCCTAAACTG
>CAZDVF010000236.1:0-4855 GCA_964508725.1 uncultured bacterium
CATTATCGGTCCCTCAGGTGTAGGCAAGAGCACTCTGCTTCACATCCTCGGCGCTCTCGAACGGCCGACAGAGGGTTTGGTTATGCTTAATGGAACAGATGTTTTCACAATGCAGGATCATCGCCTGGCGCAATTCTGCAATCGGATGATCGGTTTCATCTTTCAATTTCATCACCTGATGCCGGCGTTCTCGGCTCTTGAAAATGTGATCATGCCGGGTTTGATCGCACGCTTGCCGAGAAGAGAGCTGATAAAACGTGCAAAAGAGCTGCTGGATGAAGTCGGACTCATGGATCGTATGGATCACAAGCCGCGTGAACTTTCGGGTGGTGAACAGCAACGTGTTGCCTTTGCCCGGGCGATGATGAACGATCCGGTGCTGATTTTAGCTGATGAACCCTCCGGCAATCTGGATCTAAAAAGCAGTGAGATGTTGCACCGGCTCATGTGGCGTCTTGTGCGTGATAAAGACAAGGCTTTTGTTGTGGTCACCCACAACAAAGACCTGACATTGCAATCAGACCGGACCATCGAGCTGGCGGACGGAAAGATTATTTAACGAGGCGACTCTGAGAGCGACAGGGTGAAACGAATGAATGGCTGCTCTCCAATAATAGCAGACGGCAAAAGACAAGTCGCCAGTTCAGTGCGAATTCGTTGAGGAACTTCTTTATCGGGGCTACGTTTATTGACAAGATGTTTTAAAGCAGATTAACGATATCATCCGAAGGCGTAACAGAAGTGAAGAGCTTGATTGATCTTCAAACCACTAGCTCAGATAGTGGTTCTCGATCCTAAACCGGACGGCAGATACCTGCCTATTTTAAGCCCCCCGGCTCCGCCGGGAGTCTTAAAGCCACCGCCGCTGGCGGTGGATCGTTTGCTTGCATCTAAGTTCAGATGGCCCGAAATTTGCAAAGTTTTTCAATTCAAGAACGAGCCATCCAACTTGCATACAACGGCTGGCCCGACAGTACTTTTACGCTGCAGAACGAGATATGATGAGAGTGGAAATGGTCAGAGAAATCTTTTTCTGAACCGAACCGAGCATGAGGAACCTCATATATGATTCGGAATAATTTTTCACAGCGCGTCCAGATCGTCATCCAGCTGTCACGTGAAGAAGCCTTGCGTCTGGGACATGATTACATCGGTACAGAACACTTGCTTTTAGGAATCATTCGTGAAGGTGGCGGTGTAGCTGTCGACATTCTTCAAAATATCGATCTGGATCTTGAAGAACTTAAAACCGCAGTCGAGGACGCCGTTCGATCAACCGGGGGGACCATCACCATGGGCAACATCCCCTTCACAAAACGCGCTGAGCGGGTTTTGCGTGTGGCTGCGGCTGAAGCTGAGCGGTTTAAATCCGGTGTCATTGGTACTGAGCACCTTCTTCTCGCTTTGATGAAAGACGCAGAAGGTGTCGCTGCCCAGGTCCTACAAAGTTACAACATCACCTATGAAATGATTAGAGAAGAAGTGGAAAACAATCTGAAAGGATCATCCAAAGAAGAGAAGGAATCGAAAGAGAAATCACAAACACCAGCTCTTGACCATTTCGGCCGCGATCTAACCGAACTGGCCAAAGCGGATGAACTCGATCCGGTTATCGGACGTGATCAGGAAATCCAGCGGGTGGCCCAGATTCTATCACGTCGGAAAAAGAATAATCCGGTCCTTATTGGAGAGCCGGGAGTTGGCAAGACAGCAATCGCCGAAGGGCTCGCCATGCGCATCAATGAGAAAAAGGTCTCACGGGTATTGCATAACAAGCGTGTCATCACTCTCGATTTGGGAGCGATTGTCGCTGGAACCAAGTACCGTGGTCAGTTCGAAGAACGTATGAAAGCCATCATGAACGAATTGATTAAATCCAAGAACATCATTCTGTTTATCGATGAACTGCACACGATTGTCGGCGCTGGAGGCGCATCGGGTTCACTGGATGCGTCGAACATGTTCAAGCCGGCTCTGGCCCGGGGTGAACTTCAGTGCATCGGCGCCACGACGCTGGATGAATATCGACAGTATATCGAAAAAGACGGCGCTCTCGAGAGACGGTTTCAAAAAGTTATGGTCGATCCGCCATCAACGGATGACACTTTATCCATTCTCGATGGGCTGAAGGAACGTTACGAACGGCATCACCGTGTCCGCTACACCGATGAGGCCATCAAGACAGCGGTGCGTTTCTCCGATCGATACATCACTGACAAGTTTCTGCCCGACAAAGCTATCGATGTCATGGATGAGGCTGGCTCTAAGGTCCACCTGGCTAACATCTCTGTGCCGCAGGAAATCACGATTTTGGAAGAGCGGCTGAAAGTTATTCGAGCAGAGAAAGACAGCGTCATCCGTAACCAGGAATTTGAAAAAGCAGCCGTTTTACGCGACCGTGAAAAACGGCTGGATGCAGAATTGCAGGAGGCTAAGGTTCGGTGGGAAGATGCTACTGGTGAAGTGCTGGCCGATGTGACTGAAGAGGATATCGCTGAAGTCGTCGCGATGATGACAGGGATTCCGGTTTCACGTGTGGCTCAATCCGAATCGGAGAAACTTCTCAAGATGCCCGAAGTGCTGCGCAAAAAAGTCATTGGACAAGATGCGGTCGTTGACATATTAAGCAAGGCCATCCGACGGACACGAGCCGGTCTGAAAGATCCCCGTCGTCCTATCGGATCGTTCGTCTTTTTGGGTCCCACAGGTGTGGGCAAGACCTACCTGGCGCGTGTTCTGGCCAAATACCTGTTTGAGGATGAAAGCGCTCTCATCAGGGTGGACATGTCTGAGTTTATGGAAAAATTCGCCGTTTCTCGCATGACCGGGGCGCCTCCGGGATACGTAGGTTATGAAGAGGGTGGACAATTAACCGAGCGGGTTCGCAGGCATCCTTACTCTGTCGTACTGTTGGATGAGATTGAGAAGGCGCATCCTGATGTGTTCAACATCCTCCTTCAGATTTTTGACGAAGGCCACTTGACGGATGGTCTTGGACGAAAAGTTGATTTTCGAAATACCATTCTCATCATGACGTCGAATCTGGGAACGCGGTCGGTTCGCAAGGGAGGCTTTGGATTTGGCCAGTCCGACTCGGAAGTGGATTACGAAACCATGAAAGGGACAATGCTCGAGGAAACCAAACGTCTTTTCACACCGGAGTTTATCAACCGAATCGACGAGATGGTGGTTTTCCGGCCCCTTAATCGTCAGCATATTCTCAAAATTATCGATATTACCATGGATGAGTTGCTTGAAGGGATGAAGGAGAGAGAAATTCGTGTGACACTTTCAGACAACGCCCGCGAGTTTCTGGCTGACAAGGGATTTGATCCAGTCTACGGAGCGCGACAGGTCAAACGCACCTTGAGAAAGCACATCGAAGATCCTATCGCAGAAGAGATCCTCAAAGGACGATTTACAGATGGCAGCCACATACAAGTTCGATGTAAAAAGGATGCACTTGAGTTCGCAGAATTAGATCGGGTTCTGCCTTCCAATAAAAAGAAAGTTGATAAATCCAAAGAGGTCGATCCGCAGAAGTCAGTCTGATTGATTATCGGGATCCAAACGGGAGGAAGATAAAGAATGAAACGGCGCACATTTATCAAGACAGGAATTGGCGCAGCCGCCGGATTGACCCTGTTCGGAAATAGGTCTATGTTGCTGGGCCAGACAGTACATCCTGATTTGGCCGTGATCAAGGATGGTGATCCTGCCGCGCTTGTTCGAAAAGCTGTTGAAGAGCTGGGCGGTATGCCGCGTTTTGTCAGCAAAGGGGATGTGGTAGTCCTCAAGCCAAACATCTCATGGGACAGGGTGCCTGGGCAGGCAGCGACAACCAATCCCGATGTCGTAGCAGAAGTTGTCCGTTTGTGTCTCAACGCCGGCGCAAAGACTGTGAAGATTTTTGACCGCACCCTCAACGAACCGAAGCGGTGTTACAAACGGAGCGGTATTGAGAAGGCCGCGACTGAGGCGGGCGCTGATGTCCAGCACATCTATGACCGGAAATTCAAGAAGGTCCGTTTTCCAGACGGAGAACTCATCAAGTCGTGGGAACTGTACGAGGATGTTCTCGAAGCTGATAAACTGATCAATATTCCCATTGCCAAGCATCACGCTATCGGCGGCATGTCTCTGGGTATGAAGAATTATATGGGATTTCTTGGCGGAAACAGGGGAAAATTTCACCGCGATTTCAATGTGAAGATCGTGGACCTCAACACGCGCGTCAAGGCCGATCTGGTCATTCTCGATGCTTATCGGATGCTGCTGCGCAACGGCCCCAGCGGGGGGAACCTGGCTGACGTTGAATTAAGGAAGACCGTCATCGCCGGTGTTGATCCTGTAGCGGTCGACAGCTTCGGCGCGACGTTGTTTCATATGGCTCCAAAACAAGTGGCGTTTTTGCAGGAGGCTCAGAAACGGGGTCTGGGCGCGACTGACTTGTCTTCACTCAACATCAAGACGGTTTCTCTGGCATCATAATAATAACATCCACTTGATAGAGTTAAGAGGAAAGGACCCGTCATGCGCACTGCAAGACGTCTGTCGCAGATTGTCTTTCTGTCCCTTTATGTCCTTTTATTTTTTCTTGCTGCTTACCCCTTGACATCCAGACTTCCTGTTGATCTGTTTTTACGGATGGACCCGCTTCTTGGTCTCTCGTCAACGATCGCCGAGCGGGGTTTTTTCATCAAGCTGGTCCCGTCTCTTGTCCTACTGGCTTTGACCTTCGTGTTCGGTCGTTTTTTTTGTGGATGGGTCTGCCCGCTTGGCACCACCATCGACGGATCAGACAATGTGTTGAAAGCCAAATCTCTCGGCGGAAAAGAAGCCAAGGGGAAATGGA
>CAZDVF010000237.1:0-4843 GCA_964508725.1 uncultured bacterium
CCTCCGATGATCGTTTTCACGCCTGTAGACGTCAAATCGGCTAGCACGTTTGCAATGGCGTAGGTCCCTTTAGAGGCTTCAGCGATCTCAAAAATCCCCATGGGACCATTCCAAACAATAGTTTTTGCCCGTTGGCAAGTGTGAGAAAACGAAGCAATCGTATCAGGGCCAATATCCAATCCAGTCCAGTCTTCGGGTATTTCGTCGCATGACACTGTGCGAATTTGGCCCAGCTTCTTTGCCTTGATATCCACATAATCTGAGACAACGCAATCGCCAGGGAGTAGAATGCGGTCAGGACGCGTCTTTAGAATGCTTTCAACAAAATCGAAACTTTCATAATCAACCAGAGAATGACCAACTTCCTTGCCCTGGACTTTGAGAAACGTGAAGGCCATGCCGCCGCCAACAAGAATCAGATTCCCTCCGTCGAAGAGATTTTCGATTAAGGGAATCTTGTCCTTGATTTTCGCCCCGCCTAGGATAATCATAAAAGGTTTGGCCGGATTATCGAGTACTTCTCCCATGCAGACCAACTCTTTCTCCATGAGAAATCCGGCGACACGCGTATCAAAGAACGCAGCAACACCCACCGTTGAACTATGAACACGATGGGCGCAGGCGAAAGCATCATCAACGTAAATATCACCCAGGCGGGCAAGCTGTTCGGAAAAGACAGGATCGTTCCTGGTTTCGCTGCGATGAAACCGGACATTTTCCAGAAGCAGAACGTCGCCGCTTTTCAGCGCATTGGCTGCCGCTTCAACCTCGGGTCCAACACAATTTTCAACAAAACGAACGTCTTTATTCAATAATTCACCCAGACGTCCGGCAATCAGTCTCAGGCTCATCTCGGGAACGATCTGCCCTTTTGGCCGCCCCAAATGCGAGGTTAAAACAACTTTAGCGCCTTGTTCAACAGCGTATTTGATTGTTGGCAGAGTCGCGCGAATTCTGCCGTCACTCATGATATGCTGATTTGCGTCAAGCGGGACGTTAAAATCAACCCTGATGAGTAACCGTTTATCCCTGACGTCAATGTCTTTAATCGTCAGTTTCTTCACACAAGGTTCCGATTAAATCGGAGCAGACCAATAGGAGGCGTTTCTTACGCCATGCGAATGAGAAGATCAACCATTCGGCTGGCGTACCCCCACTCATTGTCGTACCACGAGACAACTTTCACCATGTTTTTGCCAAGCACCATTGTGGAAAGGCTGTCGAAAATACTTGAGTGCGGGTCGCCTACGATATCCGCGGATACAATAGGATCTTCACAATAAGCGAGAATCCCCTTCATGGGCCCGTCGGCGTATCGCCTGAACGCCTTGTTCACATCCTCAACACTGACTTCCGTCTCAAGTGCGGCAACAAAATCAACCATGGACCCGTCAGCCGTGGGAACGCGCACAGCCATGCCGTTCAGTTTCCCGTCCAGTTCGGGAATCACCTTGCCCACAGCCTTGGCCGCGCCCGTGGTCGTGGGGATCATGGAAAGAGCGGCAGCCCGTGCGCGCCTCAAGTCTTTATGTGGTAAATCCAAGATGCGCTGGTCGTTGGTATAGGCATGGATGGTCGTTATGAGGCCATGCCGGATGCCAAACGTCTCGTGAAGGACCTTTGCAACCGGAGCCAGGCAATTTGTTGTACAAGAGGCGTTGGATACAATTTTGTGTTCCGGCTTCAGCGTCTCGTCATTGACACCCAGGACAACAGTGGCGTCAATCGCATCCTTTGCCGGAACCGATAGAAGGACTTTGTTCGCACCGGCGCGCAGGTGTTTCGAAATCCCATCCCGCATGCGGAAAATCCCCGTTGATTCAACGGCGATATCCACGCCCAGCGATTTCCAGGGAAGGTTTTCGGGATCGCGTTCTGAATAGACCCGAATCTCACGACCATTGACTACGATAGAACCGTCGCCCGCTTCCACATCCCCGTTAAACCGACCGTGCACCGAATCATATTTCAGAAGATACGCAAGCGTCTTGGGATCCGTGATATCGTTGATGGCTACAATATCGAGATCGTCTCGCTGATCGGCTGACCGGAAGACCAAACGACCGATTCTGCCGAAACCATTGATAGCGACTTTGGCCCCCAAAGTTTGTCCTCCAACATTATCCGTGATGGGATTTACTATCAGTGACAGGTTGTCATGATACACAATTTTTCTTTGTTTGTCAAGTAAAAATGTTTTCGCTTTACAGTGACTCGACAATCAGCCGGGGCCGGGCCAAAGCGACGCCCCAAACCTGTTCAACACCCGCCTCTTTGAGCGTAGCAGCACAGGCATTGATCGTTGCTCCGGTGGTCACCACATCATCCAACAGGAGGATACGGCGAAATATATTCATTTCGGGCATGTGGACGGAAAAAGCGCCGCGCACATTCTCCTGCCGACGCGTCGCATCCAGCTTCGTCTGGGTACGGGTATTGCGATGGCGGACCAGCACGTCCTCCCGAACCGGTAAAGAAAATGAATCGGACAATCCCCGGCAGATCAGACTGCTCTGATTGTATTCACGATGTCTGATGCGCTTCCTGTGCAGCGGGACCGGAATGATGCAATCGATGTCCCACGCATTCAAGGTGGACAGCAATGCCGCGCCTGCCCAATGCCCGAGCTGGATCGCCAGCGATTTGGAACGTTGATATTTCGCAGCATGAATCAGTGTTTCAATCTCCGGAATCAACGGCCAGCACGTCACTACGCCGTCAAAATGGATCGGACCGGTCAAGTGGACAAATTCAGACCGCTCCTGATGGACGCGAACATCCACAGCAGTCAGGAGGTGATCGATGCAGTCTTGACACAACCTGCTATCCGTCTCAAGCCGCAAACCACACAGCATGCAACTGGCAGGATAGATAAAATCCAGCAGATGGGACAGAGCGCTTTTGAAAAAACGCATTGGAATTTCCACCCAGGAATAGGACAATTTCAGGCCCCAGCTGATGTCATCCTGCATCCATCCGGGTAGTGTGGAATGGCCGGATAATCGAACAGGGACGTCCCGCACTACACATGATTTCGCAGCATGAGCTCTGCAGGATGAGGATGCAAATAAACCTGCCGGCCCAGGTAGGGCTCACCGAATTTGCGGACGTAATAGTTGAAAAGTGTCACCGGTACGACCAGAGGCACCAGACCCTGGCGATATTGACCGACGACATTCAGAAGCTCCTCTTTCTCATCAGCGGGCAGGACCTTTTTGAAATACCCCATCATGTGCTGAAAAACATTGACATGTTTCTTGACCGTGGCCTGAAGCCGCAGAGCGGTCATAAGGATTTTGAAATAGGAATCAAAAACAATGTCGGGATCTGCTTCGCCTGCACAGGCGCCCAGTTTGTCAAGTTCGCGAAGAAATTTGGGACTGTGCGACATGAGCAGCAGTTTATGTTCAGTGTGGAACGCCACAAGGTTTCGGATAGTCAGTCCGCGCTTCACCATTTCCTTCCATCGGAGAAACACAAAGATGCGTTCGATGAAGTTCTCGCGTAACCGGGCGTCACGGAGCCGCTCTTCATCTTCCACGGGAATCTCAGGGAAGCGCGCCATGAAGGCAGCTGCAAACAAACCCGATCCCTTCCGGCTGAACTTGCCTGATTCAGTAAAAACCTTCACGCCCCGCATGCCAGAGCTGGGCGATCGGGTTTTGAAGATAAATCCACAGAGGTCTTCTTTTTCAAGCTGGGGAAGTTTGCGGGTGATCCAGGCCTGCATTTGGGTGGTAAAATCCACGTGCGTGTTCATCGTCATCAATCGGGGGGATGCAGGATCTCCAACCAGACACATGGCCTCCCTGGGCACGGGCAGGCCGCATTCGACTTCGGGACAGACCGGCGTCCAAACGACGAACCGGCCCAGCACATCAACCAGGTAGTGATCGCGCTTTTGGCCGCCGTCGTACCGGACCTGCTCGCCCAGAAGGCAGGCGCTGATGCCAAGTTTGATGGAACCATGCACAGCTTTCAGCTCCCTTTTCAGGGATTTTATCCTATAATCTACAATATCTCTGAAGAGTTCTCTCTCCAGTCTTTTAATTTCTTCTTCCCTTATTTCAGGATCTCCAGAGAAGAATTTACGTTTCTTGCCCATAAGGCGGGTGAGTTTTCCTTTTATTTCTGAAGGTAGTGTTTCGCTTTTCTTTTTATACTTTAAACGAAGAAGGGAAAAATCCACCCCCCAGTATTCCTGGACAAGACTGTCGCCCTGGCAAATCTTAAAACTTAAATTGGGTAGGAGGGGTTTGAATTTAGCCTCATGTTTGTCAATATCGGTTTCGACGGTTAGCTGAAGCCACAGCCTGAGCTCTGCAACCTGTACAGCCCAGTCCATAACATCTACACCGTAAAGATTGTCCTTTATTATTCTGTTCCTTCTATCGTAAGGAGTTTCAGTATCTCCAAGGGCATTATTTATCCTTTCCCAGAGGTCATCGAGGATTAGGAGCATGGAGACAAGGAAAGATCCAGAACCGCAGGCAGGGTCAAGAATTTTTATCCCTCTCAAAAGATCCGAGAGTTTTTCCCAAAGGGCATGTCTCGTAATTTCTTCGTCTGCAGCTTCTTTTTCTTCTGGATCATAGGCGAATATCCATTCGTAAAGCAATAACTTTTTGTCCTTTCCAAGGTGATTGGAGAGCCAATCCACAAGAGCAAGGCGATTCATAAGGTCTATTTCCACCCTGGGAGTGTAGAAAATTCCAGATTTTCCTCTACTGTCTTCTTCAGTGAGTCCTTCTACTGTTATGTTTACAAGACTCTCGTATATGGTTCCTATCATTTCAGGGTTTACGGCAACTTCCTTATCAAAGGGAGTTTCTTCGCTTATAGT
>CAZDVF010000238.1:0-4837 GCA_964508725.1 uncultured bacterium
TTAGACCCGAACTTCACACCCCCCCTCATCAGCCAGACCCAGTTCAAGAATCGCCAGAGCGCTGGCCTTGCCCTTCTCACCCACTTCGAGGACCGGCCCCACGCACGAGGGGCAGCCGCCTGAACATCCGCACGATGCAATGAGATTCCGCGCGGCCTGCAGCAGGTCGGTGTGCAGACGAAACAGTTTCCGGCTGTATCCGACACCGCCGGGCGTGTGCTCGTAAATGTAGATGGTTGGCTTGGACGAAAACGGCGACCTGAGCATGGGCACAGTGCGCAGATCCCGCGGATCGGTCATCACCCAGACCGGCGCGACATTCTCCAGCACGTTGGCCAAGGCCTTGAGTCCGTCGCTCAAATGGGCTTCGGTCAACGCAAGCCGCACGGCCAGGTCCTCGTCCAGCTCCCACCAGTAGGCCGTGGTGTGCATGGTCATCTCGGGCAGGTGCACACGTCCCGCGCCTACGTTCTCGTGCGTGTCGAACTTGATCTTCTTGAACATGGTCACCAGGGTCGTGACGCTGACCTCTCCGTCCCCCCTATGGCCGCCGGCCACCGCATCGGTGTCGAACACCTCGAGCACGCGGATGTCGGTCTTGGTCTGCGAATCCGTGTAGTGGTCCACATCCACCTGGCGGACGTAGGCCTTGCGCCGGCCCCAGTCCAGCTTGTCCACATGATACTGCACGCCCTCGTGGATGTAGATGGCTTCGTCATGCACCAGCATGGGCGCGCTGAATAGATCCATCTCGCCGATGACGCGCTCGTCCCGTGTCGTATCCACAATGACCACATTGTCCGGCGCTGCCCGCCTCAGGCTGATCTCTTCAGCGGGATAGGTTTCACTCGTCCAGTGAAACTGGTCGCCAGCCCGGTGGATGATCCCGTGCTCCTCCAGGTAATCGAGAAATTCGGTGATGGATTGTGATCCGAACATTTCATTTTCATGGAAGGGCAATTCAAACGCGGCGCACTTGATGTGTGAAAGCAGAATGATCAGATTGTTGGGATCCACAATCCCCATCTCTGGCGGACTTTGAAAAAAATATTCGGGGTGCCCGATCACGTACTGATCCAGCGGCCCGCTGGTGGCGACCAGGATGGCCACTGAGACCGACTCGCGGCGTCCGGCGCGCCCGGCCTGCTGCCATGTGGATGAGATCGTGCCCGGATATCCTGCCATGATGGCGACCTGAAGATGGCCGATGTCAATACCCAGCTCCAGCGCATTGGTGGAGACCACGCCCTGAATCGATCCGTCACGCAGCCCCCGTTCGATGGCCCTGCGCTCGCTGGGCAGGTAACCGCCTCGGTATCCCCGAATCAGGTTTGGGGATTTTTTCAACGCGCGCATGGCCTCCTTCAGATAGGTGAGGAGAATTTCCACCCTCAGCCGGCTTCTGGCGAACACGATGAGCTGGACGTTCGCGGCCAGAAATTGCCGGGCGATCTGCCTGACTTCCTTGACCGCCGATTTCCGAATGCCCAGCTCCCGGTTCACGACAGGCGGATTGTAGAAGATGAAGTGCTTCTCGCCCCGGGGCGCGCCGTTATTGTCAACAAGATGAACCTCCTTCTCGATGAGCTTCTCGAACAACTCTTTGGGATTGGCGATGGTGGCGCTGCACCCGATGAACTGGGGAAATGAACCGTAGAACGCGCAGATCCGTTTCAGACGTCGGATAAGATTGGCCAGATGGCTTCCGAACACACCGCGGTACGAGTGGACCTCGTCGATGACCACATATCTGAGCCGCTCGAAAAGCTTGACCCATTTGGTGTGATGCGGCAGAATCCCCTGGTGCAGCATATCGGGATTGGTCACTACCACGTGCCCAACCGAGCGGATGGCCTTGCGCGCCGACACCGGCGTGTCGCCGTCGAATGTGTAGGTCTTGATGTCCACGCCCAGGGGCTCGATCATGGTGTGAAGCTCGGACACTTGATCCTGCGACAGCGCCTTGGTGGGAAACAGGTACAGCGCCCGGCTCTCCGCATTCTCGAGGATGGACTGAAGCACCGGAATGTTGTAGCACAAGGTTTTGCCCGACGCCGTTGGCGTGACCACCACCAGATCTTTTCCATCCAGAACGGATTGGATGGCGTCCACCTGATGGGTGTAAAGCTGGCGGATCCCCCGTTCGGACAAGGCTTCTATAACTTTTGGATGCATGTCCGGCGGCATCGGACCATATTTTTCAGGACGGGATGGTATGCGCTCCCAGTGGGACACCTGTCCTGAGAATTCCGGTGAGCGCTGCAATAGATCGAGGATTTGATCAACAGTCATTGTTATGCTCCCATCCAATTCACTTGGAACAAACCCATTTTTTTTGTATATAATAGGGTAATCACAGAATGATGATAAGGAGTTCAGGCATGAAAAAACGATTGATTTTTATGAACAAGAAAACGATGATTGGATTCATCATTGTCTGTTCTTCATTGTTGAACAGTGCATGGGCTGGACAGAGTCAGGACGTTCTGCTTCAGTACAAATTTCGAAAAGGCGATCAGTTTCAATACAAGACCGAACGGCACGACAGCACTGAAGCCGGCATGGGTAATCAGACCATGGTCCGAACCGCAACGATCTGGTCTCTGGAAACGCTTTCCGTTATCGATACCCCGACTGATCAGACCTACGCTCTGACCATCAAAAATGACACCACATGGACCGATCAGCAAGAACCAGCGCAAGGCGGCGCTGGTCCGGGACAAGGCAGGCGAATGATGATTCGGCCCGATGGCGGACGGCGCGAACAGAATCTTGAAATAGCAAAGACAGGAAAGCCCGTATCCAAAGACGCGTCATTTTCTCCATTCCTCCTGCCCTTGCCAGACCATCCTGTCTCTGTGAATGCGTCGTGGAATTTTGAACTGACGTCGGAACAAAAAGGCCGCAGAAGAGGAACCACAACGGTCAAGGGACAATGTCTCCTTTACGACCTTCAGAAAGAAGCTGGCCAAACGCTGGCTCTCATCATTGTCAACGCAGAGTCAACAGGACAGGGTAAATTTCAGATGAAGCGTCAGGAGATGAATGTCAGCGGCACCTTCGCCAGCAGTGGAAAAATCACCAGTCTGGTCTATTTCGACGTGGACAAGGGCCGCATTGTGGAAGTCGTGTCTGACGAAACCAGGGAATCGATGACCGAATCGTCCGCATTTTCATCGAAAATAACATCCAAATCGAAAACGACCATCAAACTGATGACATCCTGACAAACCGATGACAATGTGAATGCCCTGGCAGGCATTGTCCCGCCAGGGCATTCTACTTCCCCTCTCCGATCATCTCTTCAATAAAATACCGGTGAATCCGGATATCTTTGGTCAGCTCGGGATGAAACGTCATGACCAGAACGTTTTCCCCGCGCGCCATGACCACATCCTCGCCATGAAATCCCAACGCCTCAACATCCTTGCCCAGAGCGCGTATGCGCGGCGCGCGAATGAAGACACCCTCAAATGCTGGCTTCTTCGTGAACATGGGGATATGGATCGTATCGGTGAACGAATCCACCTGCCGGCCGTAACTGTTGCGCTCCACCTCTACGTTAATCAGGCTCAACGTCTCAAAACTGTTGTTGATTACATGGTCGGACAATGTAATGAGTCCGGCGCACGTCCCCATCAAAGGCCGTGTTTGCGCAAAGGAACGAATGGATTCAAACAGCCCCGTTTTCCGGAGGAGTTTCAAGATCGCGGTGGATTCGCCGCCTGGCAGGATCAATCCTCCGCATCCTTCCAGATCTTCGGGCCAACGGACCTGTTTCACATCGGCCCTTGCGCGTTTGATGCTTTTCTCGTGCAGGGCAAAATCACCCTGCAGGGCCAAAACACCGACAACGACACTCACTACCAGCCCCGCTCCTGCATGCGTTCTGCTTCGGGTATCTGGGAGATCTCCAGTCCGGGCATGGCGTCTTTAAGTCCCTCAGACGCTTTGGCCACGATATCAGGATTGTCGTAATTCGTGGTGGCCATGACAATGGCTTTGGCCCGCGCCTCGGGATCTTCGGACTTGAAAATGCCGGATCCGACAAAAACAGTCTCTGCGCCCAGCTGCATCATGAGCGATGCATCGGCCGGCGTGGCTACGCCGCCTGCCGCAAAATTGGGAACGGGCAATTTCCCCCTCTTCTTCACATACGCCACCAGCTCCACGGGGACGCCCATCTCCTTGGCCTTGGTGACCAGCTCTTCATCGCCCAGAGTCGTAATTTCCCGCATGGCCGACTGAACCATCCGCATGTGACGGACGGCCTCGACAATGTTGCCGCTGCCGGCTTCGCCCTTGGTGCGGATCATGGCCGCGCCCTCGGCAATGCGGCGCAGGGCTTCGCCCAGCTCGCGGCATCCGCACACAAAGGGCACCTTGAACTGCCACTTGTCCACATGATACTTTTCGTCGGCCGGTGTCAGAACCTCGCTCTCGTCCACAAAATCAACGCCCAGCGATTGCAGGACCTGCGCCTCGGCGAAGTGACCGATGCGGCATTTCGCCATCACAGGAATGGAAACCATTTTCATGATCGCCCTGATGACACCGGGATTGGACATGCGGGCCACGCCGCCGTGGGCGCGAATGTCCGCCGGAATCCGCTCGAGGGCCATTACTGACACAGCCCCTGCGTCTTCAGCAATCTTGGCCTGATCTGCCGTGGTAACATCCATGATCACGCCACCCTTGAGCATTTCGGCAAGGCCGACCTTGAGTTTATAATCCTTATCCATCTTGAACATGGGTGAATCCTCCTGCACGTGATATGATCAATCAGTAAAATGTAAGCCCTGTTTTCCTCTTAAATAAAAAGCACGGTGCATGTATC
>CAZDVF010000239.1:0-4798 GCA_964508725.1 uncultured bacterium
GGAAATGGACGGACAGGTACTGTTGCGGTGGAGCCAGGATCAGGTAGAGGCCGAGAGGGTGGAGCAGATGCCGGAGTCCACCTTTCAGTTCGAAGGGTACGTGATCTATCAGCTTCCCGAAGATTTTTCTCCATACAATAAATCGGAATGGAAGCGGGTGGCCACGTTCGATGTGGAGAACGGAGTCGGTCAGATTTTGCAAGAAAACTGGACAGGCGGACTCGATGTCGTGCAATCGGGCAGGGACAGCGGGATCGAACGGTCGATGGTCGTGGAAGATGATTTGCTATATCGTGATCCGTTGGTCAACAACAGACAATACACCTTCGGCGTGACGGCCTACAGTTACAATCCTAATCCGCGTGTGGTGATCAAGTCGGTGGAAGGTCCGATCAGTGTTGTGAAAGTGACGCCCCAAAAGATCAAGCCGGGCGTGCGCCTGAAGACTGCGCGGGGCGACACGATACCCGTCCAGCACGTGTCGGGCATCGGAGACGGAACAGTGACTGTCGTGGTGACCGATCCTCTGGATCTTGCGAAAGATTCATACGAAGTTGGATTCCAAACAGATGACGATAGTCAGCGCGTCTGGACGTTGTTGAAAAAGAGTCAGATGGAATACCTTCTGACTGGTCAGACCAATTTTACCGGCGAAGGATGTCTGGAGACGGAAGGCTTTCAGGTTCAGGTTGTTGATCCTCCACCGGACGGACATCCCTTCACCAGTGATGACACATTCACTTTTTCCACAGCATTTTACGCACCGACCCGGATTTTAGAAGATATGCTGGATGACATTGATCTGATCAGCGTGCATCCCAATCCATATTTCGGTGACAATGGGGCGCAAGATCGGTTTGTGACATTTACACGTTTGCCAAAGGGCGCGTATATCCGCATTTTTACTTTGTCAGGGCATCTGGTCCGTACGATTGATAAATATGATGACAGTCAGTTTTGTCGGTGGGATTTGTTGAACAATGCCGGCCGTTTGGTGGCCAGCGGCATGTACATCGCCTACATCTCGTTTCCGGAATTTGGCCAAGGCGAGAAGATCCTCAAGCTTTGCATCGTCCAGGCGGAATGATGGTTTGTGAACTTTGGTAAATTTTAAAGATTCTGTCATTCTCAGTGTAGTGAAGAATTTCGGTTTTCCTCACCCCAGATGCTTCGACAAGCTCAGCATGACACCCAATATTTTCTGGCAGCTAAATTGGCCAAAGTTCAGTGTCTTATCTCTATTTGACTTGTTGTAATACCACTCCAGATTCTTCTCCCGACGCTTCGGGATCAGAATGACAATTGTGAGCTTTTCAAACAGCCCTTCAGACAGCACTTTCTTCCCCGCCTGCGACGGGCGTTCCCTCATTCGCATTTCCTGACGGCGATTTTTCACATGCCGACACCCTGCCCGTCACACCTGTTTTCACGCTTCCAAACCGATTGTTTCCGAAGGTGATACGGGGCTTTGTCCTTGACATTCCCTCCGATTTCGCGTACATTTTAAGTTATGGATCTGTTCGCTACAAGTCCGTCCGGACAAGATAAAACCCGCGCGCCATTAGCCGATCGCATGCGTCCCCAAACATTGGACGACTTCGTGGGCCAGGAGCATCTCGTGGAATCCGGCCGCGTTATCCGCCGAATGATTGAGGAAGATGCGCCGGCGTCGATGATTTTCTGGGGTCCGCCGGGCGTGGGCAAAACGACCCTGGCGCGCATCATCGCTGCCGAAGTCAACGCGGTCTTTTCGGCCATCAGCGCAGTGAGATCCGGGCTGGCAGATGTCCGCAAGTTGCTGGAGCAGGCGCGTGTGAACAGAAAGGGGCTGAATAAACGAACCATCCTCTTCATCGACGAGATACACCGGTTCAACAAGGCGCAGCAGGACGCTCTGCTTCACGCTGTGGAAGACGGGACCGTGATCCTCATGGGCGCGACGACCGAGAATCCCTCGTTCGAAGTGATTTCTCCTCTGC
The DNA here is from genome assembly GCA_964508725.1 of uncultured bacterium. Taxonomy (GTDB): domain Bacteria; phylum Zhuqueibacterota; class QNDG01; order QNDG01; family DSAB01; genus CAZDVF01. The sequence goes on from CAZDVF010000239.1 coordinate 1,980, forward strand.
TTTCCCGGTGCCGGGTTTACACGCTGGAGCCGCTCACGGAAGCGCACATCCGTTTGATTCTGAACCGGGCTGTGAAGCAGGACGAGGTGCTCAGCGCCATGCGCATCCACATTTCGCAGGATGCGGCCGACGCCCTGGTTCATTTCAGCGGGGGCGACGCGCGCGCAGCCCTGAACGGTCTGGAGCTGGCTGTTCGTCTGGGGCCGGTGAAAAAGGGAAAGCGGACTGTCACATCCGAGATCGTCCGCGAGGCCCTGCAGAAGCAATCCCTGATCTATGACAAGCAGGGCGACGCGCACTACGACACGATTTCCGCGTTTATCAAATCGGTGCGCGGGTCCGATCCTGATGCGGCGGTCTACTGGATGGCGCGGATGCTGGAGTCGGGCGAGGACCCCCTGTTCATTGCGCGGCGGCTCATTATCCTGGCGTCTGAAGATGTTGGCAACGCCGATCCCCAGGGATTGGTCGTGGCGTCGTCGGCGTTTCAGGCCGTGCACGCCGTGGGGATGCCTGAGGCGCGGATTATCCTGTCACAGGCGGCGACCTATCTGGCGTCAGCGCCCAAGAGCAACGCGGCGTACATGGCTGTCAATGCGGCGTCTGAAGCGGTTCGAAACGGGAAACGGGAGTCGGTGCCGCTGCATCTGCGCAACGCGCCCACAAAACTGATGGCGTCCCAACATTACGGCGAGGGATACAAGTACGCACACGATTTTCCCGGTGGATTCGTAGAGCAGGACCACCTTCCTCCAAATTTGAAAGACCACATTTTCTACCATCCCAAATCCATCGGTGAGGAAGCGTCGATCAAGGCGCGGCTGGAGGGATGGTGGGCGAAGCGGCGCAAGAAGGACGGATCCGATACAGACAATGTTTGAACACCAAGCAACTGGATTTGAAATGAGAAACTGAACTTTGGTAAATATGGCAGTTTGAATTATGGTTTGTCATTCCTGCGAAAGCAGGAATCCAGAGGGAAGGGAAAAGGTGGATTCCCGCCAGAGGCGGACAAACCGGCTTAAAACACAACCGGAATGACATCATGAAGAGATTATGGTATGTGAAATCCATTCATCGACAAACAAACCTTCATGTAACGAAATTTGCCAAAGTCCAGTAAAAAATATGATCTCTCCCATTCCGAAAGGTGTCTGATGGATTCGCTGGCATGTGTGGGAATCGATGTGGGCGGCACCTACATCAAGGGCGGAGTCGTCCGAGACGATGGAACCGTCCTGGCCGAAAAAAACAAAAAGACCAACGGGAATCAGGGCCCGGATGCGGTGCTCGAGTCCATCGTCCGGCTCGTCCAAGAGCTGATTTCAGAATCCGAAGCACCGGTCCAAGGTGTCGGCGTGGGTGTCCCCGGCCAGATTGATGTTGCTCGCGGCATGGTGCGCGAAGCGCCGAATCTCCCCGCATTACGCAACATTCCTGTCCAACAAGCACTGGGAAAACGGCTCGACCTTCCCGTGCGTTTGGACAATGATGCCAATGTCGCCGCTCTGGGCGAGCATGCCTGGGGCGCCGGGCAGGGAGCGCGTGACATGCTGATGGTCACGCTGGGAACGGGCGTGGGCGGCGGACTCATCCTCCGCAACGAACTGTACCACGGTGCCGTCGGCGCGGCCGGGGAATTCGGACACACGGTCATCGATCACGACGGTCCGCTCTGCGGCTGCGGGCGCCGGGGTTGTGTGGAAGCGTTCGTCGGGGCTGCGGCTATTATCCGTACGGTTCGTGAACAGATTGCAGCAGGAGATATATCGATCCTGTCCAACATAAATCCGGATGAACTCACACCCAAAGATGTGCACCAGGCTGCGCTCCAGCACGATGCAGTGGCCAGAGCGGCGCTCGAAAAAGCAGGCCGGTATCTGGGCGTCGGACTGGGGAGCGTGGCCAATCTGCTCAATCCGGAGCGGATTGTAGTTGGCGGCGGTGTGGCCGGGGCCGGAGATTATATCCTCACCCCTGCGCGCAAGAGCCTGTCCGAGATAGCCATGAAAGCGTCGGCTGAGGCCATTTCCATTGTTCCCGCAGCGCTGGGCAATCGCGCCGGATGGATGGGCGCGGCGCGACTGGCCTCCCCATTGTGAAACAAATCCGGGTGAGATACCGTCTTTTAACACGGTGATGGAACGGTTCCGATACATGATGCGAAACGCCACAACCAGTCTGTTTCTTATCCCTCTGCTGCTCTGTTTCTCCGGCGGCTGGGCGCAGACCGGCGAAACTGCTGACACAACCCGCGTCCAACAGGGTGAACGGCGTTCGCAGTTGGAAGGTCCTGTGAAGTACGAAGCCCAGATCATCGAGAATTTAATCCAGCAGAGGAAGACCATCCTCACCGGCCGGGCCAAGGTGACTTATCTGAATATGACACTGTCGGCCGGGAAGATTGTGGTGGATTGGAATCAGAGCCTGATGACAGCCGAGGGTCTTGCAGATTCGGTCTGGGTGCCGCGCGATATGGGCGGCGGCAGGGCCGACTCGGTGAAAACGGAAACCATACTGGGCAAGCCCGAATTCATCGAAGCCGGGGATGTGTTGCGGGGCGAGGCCATGGTGTTCAATTTCCGCACACGCAAGGGTCGGGTCTTGCGGGGACGCACCGCTTATCAGGACGGATTTTACACCGGCCGGGCCATGAAGATGGTCAAACCCAAAACCCTCAACGTGGCGGACGCAGCCTTCACCACCTGCGACAAGGAAGATGAACCCCATTTCCATTTTAAGGCCCACAAGATGAAGATCGAGGTGGGCAAGAAAGTCGTGGCCAAGCCGCTGATCCTCTACATCGGGAAGATCCCGGT
>CAZDVF010000240.1:0-4773 GCA_964508725.1 uncultured bacterium
ATGAACCGTTACGCCCGGCGCCTCTCCGTTCTGAATGGCGTAGGCATTCCCACCCAAACCGCGGTATGTGGGCAGCCAGCCTGGATGCGCATTGAGACATCCCCGTTTGGCCTGTCTGAACACAAATTCCTTGAGGATTGGCGCCGAAACAATGGCGAACAAATCGATGGACAACGTTTCGAGCAGTTGCTGGCACGCCTGGCTGTTGAATCGATCCACAGGATAAACCGGAACCTGATGTCGCTGCGCAAGATCCACAATGGTTTGGCGGCACAATTTCAACACATACACCTGAAACATTCGCCTGACTGCTGTCCAGAATCCGTCTTTACCAATCTTTTTTTTCAGTCGCTTCCAGTTGCCCTTGGTTTTTTTCTGTTCCACGATCATGCCGGCAATTGGGATTTCTGCCTTGCGAAATGTTTCGAAAAACACCTTGCCCACCGGATTGTCCGGGTAAGCGAGCAGATAGATTTGCAGATTTTGTTTCATCGCAATCTCATGTTTCGTTTGTCAGGTTGTTTCGCTGTATTTGCACAAAACTGAAGTGCCGGCTGTCACATGATCTCCTTGTTCAACCTGAATACGGAAATCCTCCAGGTCGGGAATGATCAGATCAACCTGTGAGCCAAACTTGATCATGCCGATTCGGTCTCCTTGCATCACCCAAGCTCCTTCTTTCTGGTACGAAAGGATGCGGCGAACCAGACGCGATGCGATTTGCACTGTGCCGATTCGAAAATGACCGTTGTCGAACACCGAGACCACACGCTCATTGGCGTATGGGGCCTTCCATTCCCGGAGAGAGAGAAACAGCCCGGGAATGTGTTTCTGCAGAACGACCTTTCCCTCAACAGGGGCGCGATTGACGTGGACATCGAGAATGCTCATTTCAATGCCAATGTGCCACGCCCCGTGATCGAGAATGTCGGTTTGCGTCATTTCTGAGATGGACATGGCATGGCCTTTTTTTTCGGAAACGGGAATCTCGCCATCCTCCAGTTTTCGAATGTAAAGGATCTCCCCGTCTGCTGGTGATACGATCAAATGATCGTCTGCCGGCGGTCTACGTTCAGGATCGCGATAAAAACGAAACGCGATCACGATTGCAGTCAGAATCAGAATGGTCAATCCTTCCATGCCGATGAGGACAAACCAGTGGATATTTCCGGCGATCCGAACAATCCCATGCATCAACACTGCAGTCACAAGGCCGATTCCTGCACCGCCTGTCAGTCCGTAACGGACGTCCACACGCCATTTTACGGCGAGAGTCGTCAGTCCCCCCACTGTAAGAATCAGGCTGGACGCACAAATCATCCAATCCATTCAAAAACCTCTCTTTCGCCACAAATATGGCAGAAGCAGAAATTCTCCGAAAAATGGAAGTGGATCTCTCCGCGACAGGACTGCATATGTTTTTTCTCCGCGTAAAGATCGTATGTAGTCTCCCGGACTCATTCGGCCTTTCATGATCTCTGAGATGACTGTCGGTACATCCGTAGTCAATCTGACCCATTTCACTCCTTTTCGAAATGAAGTTTGTAATACAGATTGACCTTTCATATCTTGATACAGCAGATAGGGCAGGTTGACTCCCGCTTTGACAGCCAACGTATGCCATCCCCAGATACGCGGATTGATTTCAAGAAATTTATATTTATCGTCACGCGGATCCTGAATGAATTCCACCTCACACACACCGTAATAGTCCATTTCAGACAAGATACGCGATCCAACTTCTACAAGCTCAGGAATATCAAGTGTTTCGGCTAACGTGCTCGCCTGTCCAAAATCCATCGGGTGCTGACGTGACCTTTTGGCCACAATATGCGCAAGAATCCGGCCATTCTTAAACAACGGACAAAAAGAAAACAGATGATGCGAGACATCAGGGATTTCTTCCTGAATCAGGATCTCGTCAGCCGGAATGATTTTTAATGCCTGACGATACGCCGACAGGAGCTCGTCCATGTTACCAGCGCGGAAGACCTTCTTCCCTGTCACACGGAAAAAATTACGCATCACCGCCGGTTTAATGATCAGAGGGAATGGGATGTCGATAGATGCCAAATCATCAATAGATTCAGGGTACGCTGTTCTTGGTATGGCAATTCCCATGGAGTCGGCCAACTGATAGCTGTACCGTTTGTTGTAAGCGTATCGAATAACAGGCCAGTCTGGTGTTGCGATCCGATAAACATCCGATAGAACATCCCTGTTTTTAGAAAGGAAAAATACTGTCTCATCGTCAGTGGGATAGATCAGGGCGCCCTCTAAATGATGCAGGCGTGCGAACTCTATAAGGAAATCTCGAAATGCTGCACTGTTCCGGACACCTGGACTATGGATGTAACTGGCAATATCTTTCGAAAAGCGGGCCATACAGGGCTCGCTGTCAACCAGCGCTACACGAATGCCTTCTCGCGCCAGTGCCCGGATGACGCCGAGTCCTTGAAAATGACCGCCTATGACCAGAGCGTCGATATTTTCTTGAGTCGCCAAACATTTTTCCTTAGTTACTTTCATAATAGTAGGCATACGAGGCCTGTTTCAGTTGTTCTGTTCCAACAAGGACAGCACCCAAAACGTTAGCATCCACATTAGCCAATGTATCCTTTGATTTACTCACATGCAGACGTTTGGTCTGCCCCACTTTGACCACGAGAATCACACCATCTACAATCGACGCAATAACTGCCGCATCTGTCACAGGCAAAAGTGGAGGACTGTCAATAATGACCATCTCGTATGTCTCTTTTATTTCCTTGATTAATGTGGCCATCGACCGCGAACAGAGCATTTCCGGTGCGTTTTTGATCCCGGCGCCCGCTGCCAGTAAATCCAATTTTTTTATTGTCGTCTCCCGAACAGCATCTTGCCATCTGATTTCGTGACCCAGATAGCTTGTGAGGCCACGTACTTTGTGCGAACCCATAAACAAGACATCAAGGACAGGACGGCGCAGATCAGAGTCGACGAGTAGCGTTTTCATCCCCTTACGCGCCATCATGATAGCCAGATTCGCCGCGGTCGTCGATTTCCCTTCAGATGGATCGGCGCTGGTTAGTAGAATTGTCTGGTGCCGCTGTTTCGGTGCAACAAAGAAGACTGAGGTGCGAATCGCGCGATACGCTTCTGTAATTGTTGAATTCCCATTTTCGTGATTGAGCAAATACGGGAAAATCGCCCTGGCCCGATGGATCGACCAATCTTTTGATTTAATGCGACCCAAAGCCGCTTTCCGCATATACGGCACATTGCCAATAATATGAAAATCCAAACGTGACAAATCATCTTCTGACTGCACCGTATCTTCGAAATATTCTCGCCCGTACACAAAAGCCAGACCCAACAGGACACCGAAAAAACAGGCTAACGCCAGATTCAATTTTGTCTTAGGGAAGACAGGCCGACTGGGTGGTTCAGCATAATCGACTACATGGATCTGCCCCATCTGACCGGCTTCACGAATGCGCGTTTGTTCCAGTTGCTCGCTGAGCATGGTGTAGATGTTATTATTGACGCGGACGTCCCGTTCCAGTTGCGCCAGTTTTTGATTCTTGGCAGGAAGGGTTTTGAGACGTATCTTATATTTGTCGATCACCTCTCTTTGTACTTCCGCCTTGGCGCGCAAGGAATTATAGATCGTCTCCTGCTCAAGAATCTGTGTGATCAATGTTTCTGAATATTGTAAAGGATTGATTGCGGCCATGTCGCCCTCAACCAATTTCTTTGTCTCTTCGATAATTTTTTGACGCATGCCTTTGATGCGGTTATCCATTTGTCGCAATGATTCATTTTCTTCGACATCCAGACTGGTGCCGATGAGTTGTTGCTCAAGAGCGGCTTTCCTGATCATCTCGTTTGATAACTGGCGTTGCAGTTCTTGCAGTGTGGTGTTCGAGAGTTTGAGCATATCATCGACAAGATGTCTGCGACGGTCATCCAGCTGACTCTTAAGATAGTCGAGTTCGCGTTCTACCGCCTCCAATTCAGACTCTGTAACATTGTATAGTGTTTCAAAATTAGCAAGCTGTAGAACCAACTGTTCCGTCTCAGTAGGCAAAGAGACGATATTCTCTTGTTTCTGAAAGGCTGTTAACTTTGTTTCTGATTGAGCCAAAGCTTTACGGTATTCATTCAGATTTTTTTCGAGCAACACCCGCGCCTGACTGACTTCTCCCAGATTGCCGGATCGATTCATTTCACGATACACATCAATCCATGTGTTTACAAGATGCGCAGCTTCCCAGGGTGTCGGCGCTTTACACCTGAGTTCAATGATGTCTGAATCTCGAGTATATGAAACACTTCGCCTCTCTCGAAATTGGTTAACCAGCTTTTTAAACGAGAGCGGTGTCGAACCAACATTCGGCTCCGCGAACAGGCCCGTAATTCGTTCACGCAGGGTTTTGGTGCGATGCGGTAAATTCTTGCCCAGAACATCCAAAGAGTCTTTGTGTTCACTTTCTTCAAGTGACTCGATCACGTGGCGCGCCAAATTACGACTTTCAAGAATGGCTACCTGATTCTTAACGAGATATTTTTGACGTAAATAGTCTGGATAATTGAACTGTTGTCGATCCACATTGGCACTTTCACGTAAAGAGAGGGTCGCCGATGCTTCGAACACCGTATCAGAAAGCATCGTGAGGACACCTGTGGTGATGACAACACTCAGGAAAGCTGCGATGAGGATCTTCCAGTGCCGGCGAATTGGTTGGGTGATCTCAAAGAGTGAAAGATGTTGTGTCCTGTCATCCATAAAAG
>CAZDVF010000241.1:0-4757 GCA_964508725.1 uncultured bacterium
GGAAGTCTTAAAGCCACCGCCTTTGGCGGTGGATCGTTTACTTGTACCACCACTATCGAGCAGAAGGCTTGAATGAAGATGACGCGGCATCGAAAGCCAGAGTCATGATTGAAGTTGATAATGAGGCGTTAGCTCAGCTGATACAGATTCACGAGAGCGGCTTCCGCAAATGGATGGGCCGAATTTCTGAACAAGCGCAATCGCGATGGGAGCAGGGGATTCTGATTGTCGTGCTGATGGTGATTGCGGCTTTGTCAATCCATGCGGCGTTCTCAACGTTGTTTTTATCCAAAGTCAATTATTTGTCGTTCCCATGTCTGCAATCACATTGTTCATTATCGCCGGGGCGATCCAAAAGACCTATGCCCTGTACATCAAGAAGGATCATGTCATTCCAAATTTGAGGAAAGGTCAGTTGACGCTGGTTACGCTTGGCGGGTGCCATCTGTTTCTCGGTGTTTTTGGATATTTTTTTACCTTGTTCAAAGAACGAACATTCTCAGTTTTCTTAATGGAGCGTTTGCTCTTCATTCTCTGTCGAGGAGGAGAAAATGAGAACATGGTGATGTCCCAATTTGTTCAGTGGATCCTTGGAAACATCGGCATCATCCTTTTGAGCCTGATGTTGACATTCTTTACTGCACGGATCCGGTTTTTTTTGAGTCGAAGATTCAGCGCATTAAACAGACAGAGGTTGCCTGTTTGCTTTTAGATTGAGAGATCTTGAGTTTTAATCAAATCAAAAGGAGACGGTATGATGACACAATTTATGCAAGGTGGCATATTCATGTGGTTTATTTTAATCTTTGCGGTTGTGAACCTCGTGTTGACCATCAAGAAAGTGATTCAACTTTTTGGCGGAACAGATTCCAGTCCGAAACAAGCGGAAAGTGGGATTAACGCGATTCTTTTCTGGGGAAGCATGAGTGTGGTGGTCGGGTTTTATGCCCATTTTCTTGGGCTTTTCTTTGCCATGCAGGCTATATCGCAAGCCGGTGATGTCTCACCGGCGATTGTGGCTAAAGGATTTGGTGTGTCACTGATACCCGTTCTGTTTGGATTGGTTGTGTTTTTTTCTCGGCGCTGGTTTGGTTTTTATTCCGGTGGAGACTTAAGAAATTGACTGGTGGTCAAGGTTCTTAAGAAACATTGTAAGCTGAGATAAGGAAACGGTATTCCGTTCTTCTTTAAATTCAGTAAATGTAATACGAATGGCAAGATTCTGTATCTGAGCGATCACAGGATCTTGCCATTTCTTATGGTGTTCTGTATCCATCCAGTATGTCAAACAGGGATTCACTGGTTAGACTCTGAATGACATGCCCATCATCCGGAATGACCTGATAGAGGACAGTGTTTTCCAGTTCAAGAAGACGATCGCGCGTGACTTCCATGGGTGCAATAGTCTCGATGTCGTTGGATCCCACAAACATCGATACGGGAATGCCCGCCAGAACATTGAGCCGGTCGTAATCGTCTTCGATGGCGTAGCCGGGAAGAACTGTAATCGAATGGCAGCGCTGCGGATTTTCCACCGCGATCTTGAATGCGCTGATCCCTCCGGCGCTGAGACCCGCGAGATGAAATTTACCTCCTTCCACATTTATTTGGCCTGCAATCCAGTTCATAAGCTCAGGGATGAGAATTTCGGCGCCGCTGTAAAAGTTCAGATCAACTGGCGCGATGGGGCTCACTACGATCCAGTTTCGCTGGATGGACGATTTGATCCAGTATTTTTCCAGACTAAAATCCACTTCTTCCTTATCCTGATCACCCGGCGGAAATGCGATCAGAACCGGATAGGCGTCATCCTCATTGAAATTTTCAGGAAAGACCATCAGGAAATCGATGGATGCATCCAGCGTCGTATCAAGTCTGAGATAATCGATGTAAGGATGGTTGCTGATTCCGACAGCTACGTCGGTTTGGCACTGAATCCACAATACTGTGGAAATCACAATACAAATGATTGCAACGTATCGTCTCATGATTGAGTCCTCTAAAATTGGTATCGGAATCCTAAAGATACGGCGAATCCGTTAAACTGGATATCCAGATCGTTGAGCCAATCAACAGGTATCTCGATCGGCTTGAGAGACAAGAATAGATAGGAAACCTCAAGATTGATGGCGTATTTGCGACCAATGTGGAGTCGGTATCCCAAACGCGGTGTCCACATGAGCTGATTTCTGTTGAAAATAATCTTGCGAAAACTGTAGAGATAGACATCGCCATGAATCCTGGCGTATCCCAAATCCGTACTTAAATAGAGAATGTGGTTTTGCTTGTGATCGAAAGGTTGACTGTATTCCAGATTCATGTAGGGGATAAGCAAACGAAAACGGGTGACACGATCGTTGAAGTGTGTATGGCTGTATGCGCCGTAAGTGAAGCCAAACGACAGTGCAAAGCGATTGATGACGGTTCGACCTACCTGGCCTCCTCCCATAATCAGCCAGGTTGGCGCCATGAACTGCATTTTCCAGTCTTCAACCGGCGGATTATGATACCGGAAAAAAAGATCAATGAAGTATGATTTTGGTTTCGGTGTTTCGCTATCAGATTTGGAAATCTGGATTAACGATGACATTGCATGATTGGGATCGGTTGTCAAACGTGTTGTGCTTGTTTTCTCTGTTGATCGTTTATCCTGTGAGAATGCATTCGATACAACAAGATGAGATTGGATAACCATTGTCAAGCTGAAGAGAATGGTTAGGTAGCGCATGAACATCTCCCGGTAATTGGTTTCCATGAATGAAAAACAGTATCATTGCGGATCAAAATGGCAGGACCTGTAAAGTGATACGAATAAGCTTACACAGCCCCTGTTATTATAACAAAAAGAGACGAGAAATCCAAACAAACTAAAAAAGTAGTTGACAAACTAAAATATTAGTTGTATATTGTTGCCATGAAAGAGCTAACCAAAGCAGAAGAACAGATTATGCACATCCTTTGGGAGATGGGCAGAGGTTTTGTCAAGGATGTTCTTGAGCAGTTGCCTGAGCCGAAACCGGCATACAACACAGTCTCAACCATCATCCGCATCCTTGAGAAAAAAGGTTTTGTCTCGTACAAAGCCTTTGGCAAAACACATGAGTATTATCCAGCAATTTCGAAAGAGGTCTACACACAGGCGTTTCTGAACCGGTTTGTCAAGAATTATTTTCACGATTCGTATTCCGATATGGTCTCTTTCTTTACAAAAGACAGACAGTTAAGTCTGGATGAGCTGGAAGAGATGCTCGATATGATTCGCCTTCAGATCCAACAAAAGAAGGACAATTCTGATGGATAGTCTTCTCATTTATCTGGTGAAAAGCGGATGCTGTCTTGGTCTTTTTTACATTGTGTTTTGGGTCTTCCTGCAAAAGGAAACCCATTTCAGGCTGAATCGCTGGTATTTGATTCTTTCGCTGATTTTGTCCTTTATTCTCCCTCTGATTCCGTTGGAGTCGCCGATTCGGCAGGTTAGTATTTCTGACGGTATCAGTGGCACGGTGAACACTGAAATAACGCAGCGGACAGTGAATATTTTTGATTTTTTTGGAGTCGCTTTTCTTCTCGGCGCCGGATTTTATTTGATCCGCGCACTGGTGCAGTGGATCTCTCTTGCACGCATGATCGCGGGCAAATCGCGCACCCGTTTTGCCGGATGTCAATTGATTGAAACAGATAACGCCCGGGTTCCATTTTCATTCTTTTATTATATTTTTATCCCGTCACAAGGTCATTTAAAATCATGTTTTCAGCAGATGCTTGAACATGAGATGGTTCATGTTCGCCAGTGGCACACTTTGGATAACATCCTCTTGGAGTTGCTGGTGATCATTCAGTGGTGGAATCCTTTTGTATGGCCATACAGGAGGTCCTTGAAAGAAACCCACGAATTCCTGGCTGATTTCGGAGTCATTGCGCAGGGCTGCGATTCGGTCAGTTACCAGATGTTGATCCTGGAGCAGGTCGTGGGAGACGGGTTGTTCGCCATTGCGAACAGCTTTCATCAATCGCAAATCAAAAGGAGGATCGCCATGTTGACCAAACGGCGGTCGCGTAATATGACCAAAGCCAAAGCGCTTGTTGTTGTACCCATCGTGCTGCTCTTGGGATTGGCCTTTGCAAGACCCAAAACTGTGATCATTCCAACGCAGACAAAACAGACAAAGTCCGTTGAACAAGACAAAAAGAAAGAGGAACTGAAAAAGCAACAAGCTCAAATGACCAAAGAGGACTTGAAAAAAACATACGAGAAGATTACGATCCAAATGCAAGAACTGAAGAAAAAATATAAAGCTACCGAGTCGGAGGATGATCGTAAAAAGATCAAGGAGAAACTGGCTGTCCTGGCAAAGAAGCGAGAGTCAATCAAGGTTTTCGCAGCAGAGAAGGTCGCTGTCGTAAAGAAAGAGAAAAAAGTGGAAAAGATGTAACAGACTGGTAGTCGGTTCAAATAAGTTTTACGTCGACTAAAAACAATTACGCTTGACAACTCGCGCTGCAACTATGAAAAGCGCCCCGGTTCCGAATTATCGGAATCGGGACGCTTTTTTTATGTCATATTGCCGATTTTACGATACGATTCTGATCTTGTCCAAATGCAATGTTGAAAATGATTCCAGCGACATGATTTGATTGATCTTCAAACCACTGGCTCTGCCAGTGGTTCTCGATCCTAAACTGGTCAGCACTGACGTGCCTACTTTGAATCCACCGCTACGCGGTGAATTTAAAGCCACCCGCTTTGCGGGTGGTCG
>CAZDVF010000242.1:0-4693 GCA_964508725.1 uncultured bacterium
GACCTGGCGGCTGACATTGTGGTGAACATTCAGGGTGACGAACCATTTGTCGATCCTGATGATATCGACCGGATTGTGACTGTACTGTCCGATGACTCAGAAGCCGATGTTGCGACATTGGCAAAGACCATTGTCGATGAGGCTGATCTGGCAGATCCCAACATTGTGAAAGTTGTGACAGATGAACGCGGACGGGCGCTCTATTTTTCACGCAGTCCGATCCCGTATCCGCGCAATTCGGATTGCCGCATCGACTGGATTCAGCGGGGCGTCTTTGCCAAACATATCGGAATCTACGGCTATCGGACATCTTTTTTGTTGCAGTTTGCGCAATGGAAGCCTACACCCCTCGAACAAATGGAAAAGCTTGAACAACTCCGTATTCTGGAAAAAGGTCATGTCATTCGCGTGGCTGAGACACAAAGTGATTCAGTGGGTGTCGATACGCCCGATGATCTGGATGCAGTCCGCCGCATCGTCGAAAAAAAGGTGATGAAATCATCTTTGCTGTAGAGGAGGTCTCATTGTCTGATCCAAAAACAAAATACATCTTCATCACAGGCGGTGTGGTTTCATCCCTGGGAAAGGGCATTGTGTCTGCATCTCTGGGATTTTTACTCAAACAACGGGGCTTCAACGTCACCAATCTCAAGATTGATCCCTATCTCAATGTCGATCCGGGAACCATGAGTCCGTACCAGCATGGTGAGGTTTTCGTCACAGACGATGGCGCTGAGACAGATCTGGATTTGGGTCATTATGAGCGGTTCCTTGATATTAAAACAAGCAAGCTCAACAACACGACTACGGGACAGATCTACAGCACCGTTTTGGATAAAGAGCGAAACGGAGATTACCTGGGCGCTACGGTTCAGGTCATTCCGCATCTGACCGACGAAATCAAGCATTGCATCCGTGCGTGCGCCGCAATCCGAGACAATGTCGAAATCCTTATTGTCGAAATCGGCGGCACAGTGGGCGATATCGAAAGTCAGCCGTTCCTCGAAGCCATTCGTCAATTTCGTCTCGAGTCCGGTTTGGGAAATGTGGTAAACATCCACCTGACTTTGGTGCCTTTCATCAAGGTCAGCGGTGAAATGAAGACCAAACCGACGCAGCACAGTGTCCAGAAATTGCGGGAGATCGGTATTCAACCCGATATTGTGCTGTGCAGAACCGAAGGACCTCTCACCAAAGAGGCCAGAGACAAGATCGGCCTGTTTAGCAATGTTCCGTCCGAAGCGGTGATCGAAGGGCGCGATATGTCCACGATTTACCAAGTCCCCCTGGCTTTGGATAATGAAGGTCTGGCCGATCAGGTGGTGCGCCGGCTTAACCTGCCAGAGCGAAAAGCCGATCTTGCCGAGTGGAAGAAGTATGTTGATAAAATCCTCAAACCCGAGAAACGGGTCAGGATTGCGATTGCAGGGAAATACATCGAACTGCGTGACGCGTATAAGAGTATCATGGAATCGTTCGTTTTCGCTGGCGTGGCCAATGACGCCCGTGTTGAGTTGGTCTGGGTCGATTCTGTTGATATCGAGAACGAAGACGCCGGCAAACTCCTGAACCAGGTGTCGGGTCTTTTAATTCCCGGCGGATTTGGCGAACGCGGTATTGAGGGCAAGATTGCGTCGGTCCGTTACGCCCGTGAACACGACCTGCCATTTTTTGGCATCTGCCTGGGACTCCAATGCGCTGTCATCGAGTTTGCCCGCTCGGTTTGTGGAATTTCCGATGCGAACAGCCGTGAATTCGCTCCGAAGACGCCTGATCCGGTCATCGATTTGATGCCTGAACAACTGGCAGTCAAAAAGAAGGGCGGCACCATGCGGCTGGGCTCGTATCCCTGTGTTCTCAAAAAGGGAACGCTGGCCCATCAAGCTTACGAAACAGGCCTGACCGATGAACGGCACCGGCACCGTTTTGAAATCAATAACGCCTACCGCGAGCAGCTTGAAGCAGCCGGCATGGTGTTCAGCGGCCTGTCTCCTGACGGGCACCTGGTGGAAATTGTGGAGCTTCCGGACAAACGGTGGTTTTTGGCAGGTCAGTTTCATCCCGAATTCAAGTCGCGGGCCTTGAGACCGCATCCCCTTTTCAAGTCGTTTGTCCATGCCGCGTTGGAGCACGCTGAATCAGCCGGAGAGGTAAAATGACCCCGTCCACACACGTAGGTCCCATCCCCATCGGAAGTAATCATCCGCTGGTTCTCATCGCTGGACCCTGCGTCATCGAGAATGCCGAAATCACACTCCGAACCGCCGAGCGGCTCAAGGCCATGACCAACCGGCTGGGCATCCCGTGGATTTTTAAATCCAGCTTCGACAAGGCCAACCGTTCCAGTGTCGCGAGTTTCCGTGGGCCCGGTCTTGAAGAAGGACTGGCCATACTTGAGCGCGTCCGAAAAACATTTGACGTTCCGGTTCTCTCCGACATCCACAGTCCGGAACAGGCCAAAGCCGCAGCCGGAGTGCTGGATGTCATCCAGATACCCGCCTTTCTTTGCCGCCAGACAGATATGTTGATCGCAGCGGGAGAGACGGGATGTCCCGTCAACATCAAGAAGGGGCAGTTCATGGCGCCCGAAGACATGGTCCAGGCTGCCCGCAAAGTGGGTCCCGAATCGGAAAAGAAAGTCATGATCACCGAACGGGGCGTGACCTTTGGCTACCACAATCTGGTGGTGGACATGCGGTCTCTGGCGGTGATTCGGGAGACGGGATACCCGGTGATTTTTGACGCCACCCATTCAGTGCAGCGACCGGCTGCGCTGGGAACCGCATCGGACGGAGACCGGCAATTTGTCCCGGTTCTGGCGCGAGCAGCTGTGGCTGCCGGTGTTGACGGCGTGTTCATGGAAGTGCATCCCGATCCGGATTCTGCATTGTGTGACGGTCCCAACATGTGGCCTCTGGACAGGCTGGAGTTCCTGTTGCGTCAACTCATGGCCCTGGATGCCGTTATCCGCAACCAATCAGAGGATCTCTCCTGATGAGTCAGGCCGAGCTCAAAAAGCGTCTGCAGAATATTCGCATGCTGCTCACCGATGTGGATGGCGTGCACACCGACGGACGGCTGATTCTGAGCGGCTCCGACGAGATGAAAACCTTTCACGTGCATGACGGACTGGGTTTGGTTTTGGCGAGTCACGCCGGCCTTAAACTGGGGATGATCACGGGACGCGAATCCGAGGCTGTCCAACGGCGCGCCCGGGAACTCCATGTGGACGTGCTGCACCAGGGCGTCCGAAACAAGCTCGATTCCTATTTCAAGATAATCGCGGCAAACGATCTTCAGGATGAAGCCATTTGCTACATGGGCGACGATTTGACGGATCTTCCTGTCATGAAGCGCGCAGGCATTGCTGTTGCGCCGGCCAATGCGCGAGACGAGGTGAAGCATATCGCTGATGTGGTGACTTGCGCATCCGGTGGATCGGGTGCAGTTCGCGAGATTGTCGAACTGATCCTGAAATCCCAAAATTTGTGGCAGGACATTATCCAACGCGAGACGACATGACATGAGCATCGAAAAGGGCAAGCGCGTTGTACGCATCGAAGCCGAGGCGATCAGGGCTCTTGAATCGCACATCGGCGAGACTTTTAATCAGGCTGTAAAGCTTCTCATTGCCTGCCGCGGACGGGTCATCGTCACCGGCATAGGCAAATCGGGATTGATCGGAAAAAAGATCGCATCGACATTGACAAGCACCGGCACGGCGGCTCTGTTTCTGCATCCTGCAGAGGGCGTGCACGGCGATTTGGGCATGGTGTTGAAAGAGGATCTGGTGATCTGCATCAGCAACAGCGGCAACACGGAAGAGATCCTGCGGATTCTACCCCTGTTCAAACGGCAAGGCGTCCCGATCATTGCAATGACGGGCAAGCTGGATTCGGAACTGGCCCGGCGCGCCGATGTGGCCATCGATGTCAGTGTGAAGGAAGAGGCGTGTCCGTTCGATCTGGTTCCTACGGCAAGCACCACAGCGACACTGGTCATGGGCGATGCGCTGGCCATTGCGGCATTTCAGGAGCGGGGATTCAGCGTCGAGGACTTTGCACAGGTTCATCCGGGTGGAATCATCGGCAGGCGGCTCCTGCTCCAGGTGGACGACCTCATGCATGTTGATGAAACCATTCCCCGGGTCAACGGGAAGACATCTTTGCCCGACACGATTCTCGAGATCACTACGAAACGGCTGGGCGCCACGTGTGTCCTCAATGACGATGGCAAGCTGGCCGGCATCGTCACGGACGGAGATCTGCGCCGCCTGATCGAACGGCGACACGACATTTGGGATCTCAAGGCAGAAGACATGATGACGCCAAATCCAAAAACAGTCCACAAGGGAATTTTGGCAGCAAAAGCGATCCACATTATGGAAACATACAGCATTACGCAACTGGTGGTTCTAGATGACGATGATCAGGTTGCCGGATTGGTTCATCTGCACGATCTGGTGAAAGCGGGTCTGGCATGATGATCCTGAATCCGCACGTTGCCGCGTTGCGCCTCTTCCTGTTGGGTCTCTTTGTCGTATGGATGGGTTGCGGAACAATCGAAGAAGAAAAGCCTTCGACTGAACAAATTCGAAATGATCTTCCCAGTCAGGAAGGATGGAATTCTCAACTCCTTCTCACCCAATCGGGAAAGCTTCAAGCCATCGTTCGATACGGCCATATGACCAAGT
>CAZDVF010000243.1:0-4677 GCA_964508725.1 uncultured bacterium
CATCGCCACCATCTTCATCCCCCTGACGTTCATCGCAGGCATCTACGGCATGAATTTCGAATGGATGCCCGAGCTGAAATGGAAATGGGGTTACCCCGCAGTTTGGATTCTCATGATCGGTATATTTGGAGGATTGATGGGATACTTCAGGCGGAGAAAATGGTTGTAACTTCAAGTTGGACTATTGTTTGAAAAATCCCCTTGCTTTAAAGACCCTTTCTTTTTATACTTATAAGCCATTTGTCCAAGGAAAAGGGGATTTGTGTTCCGCCGCATTGTCACACACAACGACTTCGATGGACTGGTCAGCGGCGCTCTCTGCGCCTGGGCGTACAACATCGACACGTTTTTCTTCACCGGGCCCAGAAGCATCTCCGAATCCAGGATTGCGGTCACCAGTGGGGACATCGTCTGCGACCTGCCCTATCCGCTGGAATGCGGTCTCTGGTTTGATCACCATCCAGGGAATGCCGAGGAACTAACATACAGAAACATCAACCTGACGGAGATTCCGGGTCGCTTTGCCTCAGAACCCTCATGCGCCCGCGTGGTTATGACGTATTTAGCGGAGGAGAAATCGCTCCCCGGACACTTTGCTGACATGGTGGCCGAGGCTGACATCATCGACGCATTCGCGTACACGAGTATTGAGGACTGGAGATCGCCCACGCCGGGCAAGCTTATTGAGAATACGCTCAAGCTGCACGCCGAAAACCGCAGAGAACGCGACACTTACATGGCAGATCTGATTCACGCACTCAGGGATCACTCCCTTGAAGACGTCGCGGAATTGGATCAAGTCCGGGAATGGTCTGACCGCTACCAGGCTCAGGAAGAGCAGATGATCGAACAGATCAGGCAGGATGCCGGTTTTCTTCCAGATGATGTGGACCGGGAGATCGTTGTGATCGATCTGACATGTCACAACCGCCAGCCGGTGATTGTTAAAAACCTGGCCTATCTGATCTTTCCTGACGCGCTGGGCGTCATTGAAATTAAAAACCGGTTCCACGGAACGGTCAAGAGCAATGATCTCTCCTTCTCCATGTCTCTCAGTCTGAACCTCAACGGAAAAGGGTACGGTATAGACGTCGGTGAAATCATGCGCCAACTAAATATTGGAGACGGTCATCAAGGCGCCGGCGCCGGAGTCCTTCCATGTCGGTTAAAAGACGAGATGCAGCGAAAGAAAGTGGACACCCTGAAACATATCATGCGGATCTGGAGGACCCAATCTCATGGCCGATTGTCAGAATAAGGAAAAGAACCTGTCCATGTGCAACTGCACATACGAGCCCTGCTCGCGAAAAGGCGTCTGCTGCGAGTGCCTTCACTACCACCGCAAGATGGGCGAACTGCCGGCGTGCTATTTCCCAGATGATGTGGAAAAAACCTACGACCGGTCCATCCGCCGGTTTGTCGAACTCAACACGTGAGGCTGTATGAAGCGATCGTTTGACGCCATCATTTTCGATCTGGATGGCACCCTGGCAGACACCATGGACGATGTATCCGACACCATTAACCTGGCCCGCAGGCGGATGGGACATCCTCCGCTCGAAAGGGACGTCATTCGCACAGCCATCGGGCCCGGCAAAGATATTTTTCTCAACACGCTCCTTCCCGAAGGAAACGAGAGCGAACAGGAATCTTTTCTCAATTTATTTCGGGAAATTTACTGGGATGGATGCCTGACCAACACGCATTTGTTTGACGGAATGCATGACGTCCTCGACCATGTGAATGGACGCCCCTTGGCTGTGGCAAGCAACAAACCCTCGCGCTATACAGAGCGGATATTGACTGGCCTGGCTGTGCGAGACAGGTTTACGGTAATTCTGGGACCAGAGGACGTCACCCACACCAAACCACACCCCGAAATGATCATCAAAGCGCTCGCGGTACTGAATACGAAATCTGAAAACACTCTGTTTGTCGGTGACACACAGATGGACTTGGACGCGGGACGCGGCGCAGGTGTTCCATTTTGTCTAGCACGATATGGCTATGGAGATGAAGCTTTCTTCACATCCACCAATTCAGAGTACAGCATCAATAAACCTGTTGATCTTTTAAACATCGTTGGGAACCACAACACCACAGCATAGAACAGCAACCGGATCAATGAACGAAAAATCTTGGGACAGGTCATTGTTCAGGAGACACAAGCATGGAACTAGGACTGAAAAACAAAGTGGCATTGGTGGCGGCTTCGAGCAAAGGGCTTGGCAAGGCCATTGCCTGGATTCTGGCCAATGAGGGCACCAAACTGGTCATCTGCGCCCGGAACAAGCAGGTGCTGGAACAGGCGGCCGACGAGATTTTTCTCAAAACCGGAGTTTCCGTTTTCCCCCTGGCCGTTGATCTGGCCGACAGCGATCAGATTAACTGGCTCGTCAAGGAAACCCTTGACCTCTTTGGGAAAATTGACATCCTGGTGACCAACGCAGGCGGTCCACCTCCGGGGCATTTTTCAAAGCTCACAGAGGATGACTGGATGCGGGGCGCGCAGCTCACCCTGATGAGCGCTGTCCGTCTCATTCAGGCCATTGTGCCGAGTATGCAAAAACAGAAATGGGGACGGATTATTGCCATCACGTCGGTCTCGGTCAAACAACCCATCTCAGGCCTGCTGCTCTCAAACGTTTACAGGCCTGGTGTGATTGGGCTGGTTAAAAGTTTATCCCAGGAGCTGGCTGAGGATAACATTCTGGTCAACGCGGTCTGTCCGGGTTATTACATGACCGACCGGGTCAGGGAACTCCTCCAGGAAAAGATGAAAAAGGAGAAGAAAAGCCTGGATGAACTCACAGCGGATATCGTTCAACAGATTCCTTTGGGGAGGATGGGAGATCCCGGCGAGCTGGCCAATCTGGTCGCATTCCTGGCTTCCGAGCGGGCCAGCTACATCACCGGCGCTGCCATCCAGGTTGATGGCGGTTTCGTGAAGGGGCTCATGTAACATACGCTGGTAAAATGCCTGCATCCATACAACCATCTCCCTCGATTCCATTTCAATCGCTTTTTGCGACTGATGACCACAACAGTGAAAAACTTTGAAACACATCTCGCCAATTGGAATAAATCACAATCCCGCGGGTATCATATATAAATAGTGTTGAAATCACACATATGCAGGAGGAGGGGACATGACAATCAGGTACATCGAACCCTTGTCGCAGGCTTTCAACCGCATGAAGAAGGCGCTTTTTCAGCCTTTCGACATTCGCAAGTGGTTCATCGTGGGATTCACAGCCTTTCTCGCTGAAATGACCGACTGCCATCGTGGAAGCAACGGCCAGGCCAGGAAAAAGGTTGATGATTTCGATCTGGGTGACCTGATCGCGTTCCCCAGTCGCGCATGGAACTGGCTCACGTACAATCCGTTGTGGGCTGCGCTGATCGTTGCAGGAATCCTTTTCGTTGTCGCCCTCATCATCCTCTCCACGTGGTTGGGTTCCCGCGGTAAATTCATGTTTCTGGACAATATCGTCCACGACCGTGCGCTCATCTCTCAGCCCTGGCGCCAGTACGGGCATCAGGCCAACTCCCTCTTTCTCTGGCGTCTCGCCTTTGGCCTGATCTGTTTTCTGATTTTTGTCGGATTCCTGATTAACGGCTACAACACTGCGGCACATTTTTACGAATCCGATACGTCACGGTCATCCATCTTTTTTACATTTTTAGGGCAAGGCCTTGCGCTCATTCTCTTTTTCTTGGTTGCCAGCTTCATCGCCATGCTTCTCAACAGTTTTATCGTGCCGATCATGTACAAACATGATCAGTCCGCCTGCGGAGCCTGGAACGCCTTTCTTCCCCTCTTGACCCGTCACTTCCTCCACTTTTTGCTCTACGGCATCCTCGTCTTCTTCCTTCACATCCTCATAGTCATTGGCGTGGTTTTGGGCGGACTCTTCACTTGCTGTCTCGGATTCATCCTGCTGATAATACCGTACATCGGATCAGTTGTGCTGCTGCCAATCTCGTACACGCTTCGGGCATTCAGTCTGGAGTATCTGGGTCAGTTTGATCCCGATCTCATGCTGTTCCCGGACGAGGCGGCCCAAATTCCGGACGCAACTTAAGACAGGACGCATCGACTTGACGACCGAAATTCTGCATTTGAAAGGACGTCAGCCGTTTCATCTGGAAACAAGAGAGCGGACCAACCGGCTGTTTCTGATTGCGGGGTTGGCATGCTGCCTGATCGCGCCGCTGGTTTTCAAACTGGCGGGCTCTTTTCTCCCGCCGTGTCTCTTCAGGCAGTGGACAGGCGTCAGCTGCCTCACGTGCGGATTGACCCGATCGGTCTGCGCATTCACCAGCGGCCGCGTGACTGATGCCTTCAGCGCCCACTGGATGGGTCCGCCTCTCTATATCTGGGCATGTCTGCTCTTTTTAAAAGCAATAGCGGAGATTGTCACAAACAAATCCTTCCAGACACGATGGACAGAATCAATCAAACGGATTGGACTGTGGACCGGCGCTGCACTGTGGCTCGTCTTTTGGGCGCAGCGCTTCATCCACGAGGTGTCTGAAGCAGCATAGGAAAGGTCAAATCTGATTTTCAACTTGTGACGCCAAATGCATCAACTCGTACCGTGTCTTCACACCCAGTTTTCGGAACAGGTTGTAGGCGTGGTTTTTGACAGTGTGATACGAGATAAACAGCGCCTC
>CAZDVF010000244.1:0-4657 GCA_964508725.1 uncultured bacterium
TATTTCTTCGTAAAAATCCCAGAAATCAACGCCATCTATATCACCGGAAACGGCAAAGCAAAACCGCAAACCATAAGGCCAACGCCAGAATCGCAGACACGGATAAGGATTGGCCATAATGGTTGATAAGAGGCGCATTTTGGTTTCACTGTTCATTGGTCCGGCTTCTCTAATCTGCAAACTGTAATGCTTGGGATGGATTGAACGTTCAAATGCGAAACCCTCGGTTCTGAGAAACTGCTCAACCTCCTTCGATGCGTCCGGTGCTATACAGATCATCGGCTTAACAGGGCTGGTTATGACATATCCATCCGTTGGCAATATTTCACCGTGGTCATCGAGTCCATGCTTAATGCGTTGATGAGCTCCAGTCGCCATTACTGTAGCCCGTTCAGAACACTGCGTTCGGATCTGCCAGCGATCAGAAGTGAGAGAGCGAATCGAGAATGAAAATCCCTGTTTTTCGCGCCACCATTTGGCGATTTCACCCAGAGTGGCATGCCAGCAATCTCCCCATTCCAGTGCGTATTGCAAAGTATTTTCAAGCGGAATCTGATATTGCATAAACCGTTCAGGGTGAACCTGCATAATCAACAACTCACCGCGATCGCGAATTTTTCGAACCATCCGTTTCCAAACGTCTTCTATGACGACATGCTGATGCATACGCAATCTTTCAAGCAAGATATCGTCATCGGGAATAGAGACCGGCAGCTCAACGAGATTACTGTATAACGAAGGTAAAACACTGGTTTTGCTTGCATCAACAACGTTGTATGTTTTGAGGATCTGTTGATAATCAGCCCACTCCCTTTTGCTAAAAGCGTTAGGATTCAATGAATTCCAGGAGACGACTTCACTACTATCCCACTGAAACCCCGCATGTTCTAAAACAAGAATGCGGTCAGCGTCACGGCGCAGATAAGGGTAACGGTACCCTGATGAATCGATACCATATTGATAAAAAATATCGAGGGCACGTTCAAGCTCCTTGCTGACATCTCCGATAGATAATTCAGTGTAATCGATATGCCTGTGACCGTGAACCGCCAGCTCTACCCCACGTTGCGATGCCTCTTGAAAAAGATCGGGATGTCGATTCAATGCCGAAGCGGTGACCGGCAGTGTGGGTGTAATGCCGAGATCATTAAGGCTTTGTATGAACTTGCACAGCGTACGCTTGAATTTTCGTTCAGTCATTCCGTACCGCCGAACAATCGATCCGCATCTTGCCAAAGCATTACCCAGTGATCGGGTTTCAAATCGTTTTCGCATTTGGAATCCGGACATACTGATAATCCGCCCTAGTTTTTTAATGCCATAGTTTTTACATACCGCACACCCATGGATGTCCGGCGATATTTCTTTTTTCCATTGAGACCTAACAACCATTCGTATGTTTTATACAATCCTTTGCGCAATGTCGTCGTCGGAACCCATCGCAAGACGCGGCGTGACTTTTCAATATTGACCACGCGCCTTCGGATATTATCGATGTCTCTTTTATCTATATATTCGATATCAAGGTGCTGGCCGGTTATCTCCATTAAATCATTGACCAGATGGTTAATACTTGTTTCGAAACCTGAGCCGACGTTGAATACTTCTCCAACAGCTTTGGCACTCAATGCGGCCAGCAGTGTTGCTTCAACTGCATCGTCAACATAGGTAAAATCACGTGTTTGCTCTCCATCTCCGTGGATCTGCGGTATTTGGCCGTTGAGCAATCGATCAAAAAACCGAGACACAACACCGCAATAAGGATTGAGGGGCGACTGCTTTACGCCGTAAACATTGGAATAGCGTACAACTGAAACGGGAACGCCGTACGATTCGTAAAAGGCTGAACAGTAGTTCTCTCCGGCTAACTTACTGGCAGCATAGGGATTCAGTGTGTTGAGCTGGTCATCCTCATTGATAGGCAAATAACGGGGATTGCCATAGACAGAAGCAGATGAGGTGTAAACGATCCGTTCGATACCAAACGTTTTGGCTGCCAGTAAAACGTTAAATATTCCGCCGATATTAACCTGGAAATCCATCTGGGGAGACGTCGTTGAAACAATGATGTTTCTCACGGCCAGATTGAATACGATTTCTGAATCTTTGACAAGGTCTGCAACCAGATCGTAATCGGTGACAGAGCCTTCAACAAACTGGATTTCATCCAGACTGGTAATGTTCTCTTTTCTTCCCGTAAAGAGGTCATCCAGAACTGTGACCCGGGCTCCTTCCTCGACAAGATGATCGACGAGATTCGATCCAACAAATCCGGCCCCGCCAGTAACAAGAACTTTTTTATTCTGGAATCGCATACCTCTATCTCCTTCCAGTGCGTTTATTTTCCGCTTTGATGCAACAAGACATACGGAATTGTCATGATAAAAATCTTCATATCCAGCAAAAAGCTGCGATGATCCACATACCACAAATCGTGTAAAATGGCTTCTTCATAGTTTTTTGGCGTGCATCGCAGTTTCAATTTTGAATAGCCGGTCAATCCCGGCTTGACTTCCAACCGACGGTGATACCAGTTTTTATATTCTTTCACTTCATATGTCGGATGTGGTCTTGGTCCCACAAGGCTCATTTCACCCTTGAGAACATTGATCAGTTGTGGCAACTCATCCAGACTGGTTACTCGAAGGAATCGGCCGATGGGTGTAACGCGCCGATCGATATGATCCAGATAATGATCAACCATTTCAGCCCGATCGCCTTCGACGTTTTCGTCTTGCAGAAGGAGCTGAATGTACGATTTGTGTGTCGTGTCAGATTCCTCCTGTTGCATGGTCCGAAACTTGAAAATGGTAAACGATTTTTCCTTGTATCCAATACGCTCCTGACGAAAAAAAACCGGACCGCGTGTGTTAACCTTGATGATAACGGCAATAATCAGAAAGAATGGTGACGCGATACAGAACAGGATGAATCCGGCAACCAGATCGAAGAATCGCTTGTTGAGACTCTGCAAGATATATTTGTATGAGGATCTTTCGTGTCTGACAACAAGACCGCTTTTCCCGACTGCAATATCGCCGATTGTCTCGGAGAGCCCATTGCTGTATGTCAACATTGTGATCGAGCGGAGCCATTTGAATAACATAGTAATCTACACATCCTCCGCTTTCATCCAAACCGGTAACCCAAACCATGAATGGTCTGGATATAGTGTGCTGGCTGATCGTGTTCACCGAGTTTTTCTCGCAATCGTTTCACGTGAACATCAACAGTACGGTTGGTGACAAAGGCATTTTCACCCCAGACTTTCGCCAAGATTTCATCTCGTGTGTACACGTAGTCTCTTTTTGATGCCAGAAGATAGAGCAACTTGAATTGAGTGTAAGTCAAGTCAATGTTTTTTCCATCTCTTCTGACTTCGTGTGTGTCGAGATTAATCTCAAGATTCCTGATATTGAGCGTTTTAGGTGAATGATCGACCAATTCAATGCGACGAATGAGCGCCTTCACTTTTGCAATTAACTCGTTAATACGGGGCGGCTGGTCCATACATTCATCGGCCCCGATATCGAGGGCGTGAATCCGATCTTCCAGATTGTGATTTTTTGTTAACAGGACCAATGCGGTTTTCTTGCAATTTTCCTGAATCACATGTGTGATCGACTTAAGGGTTCCGTTCACCAGGTCCCAGTCGATAACAAGTGCATGCGGTTGTTCTCGTTTCAAGAGAACAATAGCTTCCTGGGGATCATGCGTGCTAATCACATCAAAATGAGCCCTGAGAAAAGCCCGTTCAACATGATTGGCGTTTTGTGAAGGGGCGAAGAGAATAACGATTTTTTTCGGATCCATTGCTCTTTCCACCTTTTTCGATGAAAGTCCTAATATCCGATTACTGTGAAAGCAATCAGCATACCAACAAGATAAAATGTTTTCTAAATTGTTATTATCCAATAAGATACGATTAGAACACAGAAATGGGGAGATGTCACATATTTGACAAAACGGCAAAAATTTCCACAGGTTCGCGGCACATTTTGCAATTCCGTCACATTGTTGTCGTTTTTGTGGTTATGTGTTTGAATGATGAATTGAAATATGCTGGATCGAATTGTGGGCTTTTAGAAAAAAACAGGGTATCTCAAAAAAATAAGCGCTCCTTAAAAAGAAGCACTTGTAGATACTTCAGAAGGAAATCAAAAACGGTGAAATCAGGCCGGAAACCGATACATCAGGTAGAGAAGGACAATCGGTCCGACCAGGATTGGGCTATCGAAACGATCTAAAATACCGCCATGACCCGGAAGGATCTGTGATGTGTCTTTAACGCCGGCATCGCGTTTGAGCAACGATTCAATCAGATCACCGATCTGTCCAGCACTACCGACAATGAATCCGATAACGGCGCTGTCGAAAAGGGATAAAGAAGGAATCAAAGCCATGCGCAGCACAACAGCCGAAACAATGCCACAGAAAAATCCGGCGATTGCGCCCTCCCATGTTTTATTGGGGCTAACACGTTTAAATAATGGATGTTTACCGAATCGGGCACCCCACAGGTAGGCAGCTGTGTCGCAAATCCAGATTGTGCTGAAAATGAGGACAATCATCCATCCCGCTGCACGGTATGAAAGATGCCAGCGAACAGACCACTCCCGGATCAGTATGAAAGATGTAAAGAACGACAGGTACAGCA
>CAZDVF010000245.1:0-4654 GCA_964508725.1 uncultured bacterium
TGACGTCGATGGCAATGACCTTGCCTTTGGGCGCATCCAGGTCGGTGCGGAAAAAGAAGCGGCTGCCGTCGTTTCCGACAAACTGATACCCGGCGTCAAAGTCGTCGAGCAGCTTGACCACAGATCCTTTCCGGCCTGAGGAGAGAGACATAACGTAAACCCGATTCCGACGGTCCGTACCCTCGGCAATGGTCAGGATAAGATACCGTCCGTCTTCTGTCGCCTCGGCGTTAAAAATCCAGTCGGGATGGTTCAAATCCTCGTAAATCAGGACATCTTCACTCTGGTCCGTTCCCACCCGATGAAAGTAGACTTTGGGAAACCGGTTCTGACCCGACAGGGCCTCCCCCTCTTTCGGCGCAGGGAATCGAGAATAGTAGAAACCCTTGCCGTCTTTTGCCCATGATGCATTGGAAAACTTGATCCACCGGAGATGATCCGCCAGGTCTTCTCCGCTGGTTATGGAGCGGACCTTGAATTCCTGCCAGTCGGACCCGCCGGACGAAAGGCCGTAAGCCAAATGCTTGCCATCTTCACTCACCGCCGTGACAGTCAGGGCAATCGTACCGTCATCCGAGAGAGCATTGGGATCGAGCAGCACCCTGGCTTCCTCTCCGGGCGGCTGGACATATAGGACGGACTGGTTCTGAAGGCCGTCGTTTTTCGTAAAAAAGGTCAGCCCCGCTTCCCTGGATGGCAGACCATATTTCTCATAATTCCAGAGTTCCGTCATCCTTTTCTCGATCCTCTCTCGCTGCGGAATGGCCTTCAAGTAAGCAAAAGTCACCGCGTTCTGGGCCTCGACCCAGGCCTTGGTGTCCTCGGCGTTATCATCTTCCAGCCATCTGTACGGATCGGCCACGTCCGTGCCGTGGTAGTTTTCAACCACTTCCACAGTCTTGGTCACTGGATACGCGATCTTCTGACTGCACGACATCAGGGCCACTACCAGCGCTGTGCCAAGCAGAAGAACGACCCACCTGATCAATGGACTTTCCATCTTAGACCTCCTCTTCTGATTCCTTCTGTCCCCGAACCAATCTGAACAACTCAAAAACCACATGGATCACAGAGGATCGCCTGTTGATTCAGGTCATATTCGATCTCTTCGGATGATCCTCTTTGCTGTGATGAATCTTGTCCAATCTGTGTTCCCCCAGTGGTCAACCATTTCAGTTGATCCGACACATTGAACATCACTCCTTTAATCCACCCGTCGCCAGACTTACCAATGGATTCACTGCCAGCGACACCATCATCCCGATGGTGCCTGCTTCGGGGGATGAAGAACCTGACGCATAAAGCAGGAGGCAGACCGCCAATCCCAGAACGGACGATGATACAGCGCCGGCCTTGTTTGTCCATTTCGTGAAGAGTCCCCAGATAAAGGGTCCGAGAAAAACAGAACCGATGGCGCCCCACGAAATTCCGAGAATGGCCACGATCGTGGCCGGTTTCATGTAGGCCAGAATCACAGAGAGAAAGACGAAAAATGCGCTGGACATACGCATGAGCGACGTGAGCCTGCTGTCCGAGGCGTTCCGGCTGATGAAGCCGGCGTACACGTCTTTCGCCAGCGACGAGCTCGAAATCAAAACCAATGCTGCCAACGTGGACATGGAGGCCGCCAGAATAAGCAGGAGGATGAGAACCGACAGCGACGGCGGTATCACATTGGCGATAAATTCGGGCATCAGGGCGTCGAAGACCGGCTTGCCGTCCACGAATGCACCGGGCGCAGTTTCGGAATTCAGGAAAATGCGGGCTGCCGCGCCTGTGAAATAGGCCGTGCCCACGCAAATCACACCGAAGATCGTCGAGCCGAACATCCCGATGTGGATAGATCGTTTGTCACGGATAGCGTAAAATTTCTGCACCAGCTGGGGCATGGCGAACGGCGCAATGCTGGTCAGAAAGACAAGACAGAACAGAGACCAGAATCCCGGCGGGCCCACAGCCTGGGTCAGTTTCGGATCGATGGCCTCAAGCTGCGATATGATGCCGGAAAGTCCGTGTCCGGCGCGAAGAGTGTATATATCCAGAATAACCACACCGGCGATCATGATCACACCGAAAGCCACATCGATCATGGTCATCGATTTATATCCCCCAAGAACCAGATAAATCGCCGTGAACAATCCCATGTAGATCAGGGTGGCCGAATATGGCATGTTGAAGTTGGATTGAAACAGATACGACAGGCCCATGAAAACAGCAGCCGTGTAGGGAATAAA
Organism: uncultured bacterium; assembly: GCA_964508725.1. Lineage (GTDB taxonomy): Bacteria > Zhuqueibacterota > QNDG01 > QNDG01 > DSAB01 > CAZDVF01. Next base: position 2,235 of record CAZDVF010000245.1, read on the forward strand.
AAAGATAAAGATCGACCCCGCGGAAAAAAGCTTCAGAAACGGACTGCCGTACCGCTTTTCCAGATACTCAGCCATCGTGTGGACATCATACTCGACGGACATGGCCTTGATGCGCGGACCCAGAAGCCACCACACGCCTAACACTCCGATTAGTGTGTTGCCCACCATGATCCAGAGGCCGGAGAGGCCGAAGCCCCACCCGATCTTGCCGGCAAATCCAATGAAAAGGACTGCTGAAAAATAGGCCGTGCCATAGGTGAATGCCGTCATCCACGGGCCGACGCTGCGGCCGCCCAGAAAAAAATCCACAAAAGAGTGTGTCTTGCGCATGCCCAGAACACCCACGATAATAACCATCAACGCGTAAGCCGAAATCACGCCAATCTTGAAAATCATGAACCTACCTCCAGTTGTAAAGCAGTTCGCATCGGAACCAGTGAAATCCGTCGGCTCCGGAAAAGTAGTAATCACCGGGAGAGAAGACATCCCACAAGAGATGTCCCGTCACAGTCTTGGATAGCCGGAAAATAAGTTTGGTGATAAGCAGCGTTCCCCGTACATGACCGCCTCCGCCGGGAAATCCCGCAGCCGCGTCGGACGCCACAGGCGCGCCAAGTCGATGCAGATGGATTGTCAACTCAACAGGACGGACGATCTGAAATGCAAGGGCGGTGTAGAACGACGACCAGTTGCTCCAGTAGGCCACGTGTCCCCCGTATTCTGGAATGAGCGCATAAATGTACGACTCGCTCCACTTGGGCCACCGGCTGAACAGCGGATCCCATCCCTCCCACTTTGGTGTTTTGGGATCGTCTCCGCCGAGAAAGACAGCTCCCAATGTGATGACGGACGGGACCGGGAATCGGCGCTTCAAATAGTAGTCAGCATGGGCATATCCGCCCCAGGCTCTGCGGATTGCGCCGCCGAGCGATCCGAACTGGCGCGCCGCTTCACCTGTTACGGATAATTGATTCGTCAGTTGAACGATGGTCCGGAATCCCACGGTATTGATGCCCGACGACGGCAGATGCTGCGATCCGCAGAGGATGTTCTTGCGGATCGCATAGAGGTCAAGATTTGTTTTACCGAATTGTCCGGCAAAGTAGAGGCCGATACCCTCTTCCGGCTGCTCGATGAGGGGCTGGTTTTGATTGTTAATCACGGGGAGGATGTCATCCGTTTCCGGCTGGTATGTGTAGAAGAGGATCAGACGATGATGATCGGACAGGAGCCAGTCCGCCCGCGCTGCGTTAAAATAGATGGAACGGGACCCGTCCAGCGGATGGCCGTCCATGACCACAAATCCCTCACCCAGATTCATGTTCTGGCGGCCAAGTTTCAGATTGAGAGGAACGCCGGCGGGCCGCTTCCATTCCACGAAAAGATTGTCGAAGAAAACCTCGTGGAACTTAAAATCGCGGTCGTCGGGACGGAACCAGTAGCGAAACTCGTTGGTGAGCTTTGCATAAATTGAAAGGGACGGATTCACGGTAAACAAGGCGCCAAGACTGGTCCGGTGGCGGGTAAAGGTGAAGGGATTATCCGCATCAGCGTCAAGATCGATGGCGTTGTCCCATGCCACGAAACGGAAACGCTCAATCACTTCGAAAGTGAGTTTGGGTGTCTCTCCTCGTGCGGTCAGTGGTTGAAAAAGGGATGTCCCGTGGAGAAGGACGATCAGGGCAAACGGTTTGGAGATCTTCATGTGCAATTGGATTTCCTTATGTTATTGGATTCTGTGTTTTATCTGGGCAAGCATGATAAAAAAACCAAATACAGTAGTTCCCGTCATTCGACGTCCGACAGGAGAACATCCTATTACAATACATAACATTCTTCGCTTATTTATTATAACTCTCGATCGTGTCGTTTTATCTTTGCGAGGAGCGAAACGACGTGGCAATCTAAAGGATTGATCTCAACAAACGAGATTGCTTCGTCCCGAAGCTTAAAGACTCACAATGAAAAAAACAAAGACTTTCATACACTATCGAAATATTTAAAATCTGAGCTCTCTGCTGTCTCAACGTTCTCAGTGGTTCATCAAAACGAAAGTCAGGAAACTCAGTCTATTTCCCCAGCGTCTGACCTTCGAAGATTGAAAATCCCTCTCCGGACATGATCGACATCCGGGGCTTCCGTTGACCGCGCATGGTGGCGCAGCCCACATCTCCTGCCTTGTTGATGGCCACAAATTTCTCGCTTGGGAAGAAATTGGGATTCACCTTCCTGTACTTGTCGATGATCATGGCCAGGGCGTCCTCGCAGGCCTCCTGAGGCGTCCGGCCCTGCTTCATCCGCATGACAATGAAATACGACGCACACGACTTGATGACATCTTCACCGCGGCCCGTGGCTCCGGCAGCGCCGACCTCGTTATCCACGTAAAGTCCGGCTCCGATAATCGGCGAATCGCCCAC
>CAZDVF010000246.1:0-4619 GCA_964508725.1 uncultured bacterium
ATACCAACAAGCTTTAAAGGATAGATCTCTTTGACTTTAACCATCTTATAGAATTCCCAGAGAGCCAATCCTGTCACACAATTTGTAAAAACAAGAAACGGAACGCGGCCAGCCACCATGACCGCTAATAAAGCAGGAATCGCGACAACGGCGACGCCAATCCTTCGTATCAAATCACTCATTCGTATCATTCGATCAGTTGGATTCCTAAAGTCTGTTCTGCTATTTCACCGGAAGCGTGATCTTCAATCGTCACGGTCAGCTGCGCCTGACCCAGTGGTAGTTTTCCCAAATCAAGCGAGATATATTCCGAGGTCATCGAATTTCCACCTGACTGCGTGTACGATGTTGAAATGCCGGCTTTATCGCCTTTTTTAAACAAGCGGCCAACAGCACCAAATGTTCTTGAAAGAAAACCACGTTTTTGGTTCATAATCTCAACCGTATGCGTCACCGTGTAATTGGTGCGGCCTGTCGGATCATATCGCAGGTTGTAGACTTCGAAATAAATAAAAATGGGTCGCTGCCGCGGAATGACGTTGTATGGATAGGGCAATACGCGTAAACCATGTTTGGTAAATTTATCGTGTGTGTCAGAAACATCAATTCCCGAAGCCAGTTGGATGTCGCTCAACATCAAGGCGGATCCGGTAAAATTGCGGGTAGTCATGTCATTTCGGTAGTTTCCCTGGGCATTTCCCTGTGGATTGGAGATCTGAACAGCGAACAAATGACTTCCCGGTACGATATCCATATTCTCCTGATGAAGAAATAACTTCCCTGCAATTTCATTTTGATTGCGTGCCCGCAGGTAAAACTCTCTCTCATTGCTGAAGATATCGTTAAAGTTGGAGTCTTGGACGACGGCGCGGCAGACCAATGATGTTGCGATTCCACCTGCGGAAGGCTTATATGCCAGGTTGCTGTTGGCGACGCCCAGGTAGAGTTCGACGCGGGTATTGCCATCATCTTCGCGAAACTGGGAATAATTGTAGACAAACGGTAGTTCATTCATTTCCGTCGTGTGATGAAACACTTCAACAGGTGCGCGTTTTTCTGCTTGATCTCGATCAGCCTGAAAGTTTGATATTCGGTTTTGAAAACTGCTCACATCACTCGCTTGCACAAGAAACTGATTATACGATTCGGAAAAATCCGCACGCTCAACATAGAGAGCCTGTGTCACAGACCACTGATTGGCATTACCTGAACCTGTTGGCGATGCATCGATAAGGCTTCGAACGCGGTAAAAACTAGTCCCCTTCTTAACAAAATCAAATGTCAATCCTTTTTGGATGCTTCTTTCGTAGCTCCACGACTCGTTGTCTTTGACACCCTCACCACTCATTTGAGACAAATAAACCGCATCGGGTTTTCCGTATTTTACGTAAATTTTACCTCGATCGTCGTAATAGGGCGGTATATTGTCAACATACGTGTTTCGTGCAAACTGCACACGCCGGAAATGCTCAACGAGGCGCTCATTCTCAACTGTCGTCGGATCAGAATCTTTCCCCTTCCAAAACCGCTTGACATAGGCGCCCTTTTCACTGATCGGCAATGCTTTGAACACATCCTTCTGACTTGGAGACATGAGGATCTCGATTTCCGCATAGAGATCCTTCCACATCTTTTTATCCCGTAGCCTCTCAATACCTGCATAGTATGCCAGGGATGCCTCAGCATTCCGTCCAGTCTCGAGATAAATCTCAGAGAGGTGGATCTGCGCTTTTCCTTCTGACCGGCCTGCGTCAACAACCCGTTTTAGAACGGTTTCTGCGTTAACAAAATCCTTCAGAAACTGGTAGGCAACACCCAGCATGAGATCCGCTTCTTTAAAGAGTGGGTCGCACTCCAGCACAGTAGTCAGGGCTTCGACGGCGTTTTCGTAACTAGCCTCACCGCCTTTGGCTAAAAAATTAACACCCATGTTGTAAAGAGGATCCAGATAGTCAGGATTAATTGCGAGGGCCCGTTTGAATTCGCGTTCTGCCCTCGAATAATTATCCAACTTGAAAAGCTTTTTCAAAGCCTCGATAGGTAGAATCGGACTGAGACCCTTGTTATAATAAACCAGTCCCAATCCGTTATGCGCCTCGGCGGACGTGTTATCCAATGTAAGACATTGCTCAAAGGAGTTCTTTGCCCGATCCCACTCTTCAATAGCAAGTTGCAGCATACCGAGATGGATGTACAGATTGGCGCTATCAGGATGTGTCTCTATATCTTGTTCAATGATACGTATGGCTTGATTAATGCTGTCCGACTCGGCAGATTGATAGCCAACAGCATCATGTGACGCGGTCAGAATCAAAAAACCAAAAAAAAGAGCTGGTAAAATGTGTAAACTCTGCATACGGATTTTTTTCCTCATTTCCATCTCATTCTCCTCCATCTGTATCCAATCTAAAAACTAATACGGATCAGACAGATGTGACCCTGCTCAGCGGTTACACGTCATATCAACTCAACCATTCAATGCAGAAGCCTGTGGAGTTTCCATATTATTAGAAATTGTTATTGACGTGAATCAGTTGTCCATGAGTATCCATAGAATAATAAATATCAGTATTCCATGAAGGCAGATCTCAGGTTAAGTCTTGCCAGTGGCTTTACCTTCAACAGGACTGTTCGCCGAATGCGGGATAAATTAGAAAAGAATTCCGACAAACACTTGTGAAACACGATTTTTTGTGGATGAAAATGTGGCGTTTTTGTTCACATCGCTGATTCCATAACTGTAGCGCCCTTCAACATACGCGCTGTTACCCAGGAGAGAAAACTCGAGACCGGCGCCGACAACGACAGTCATGTCCTGCGTTTTAAGTTGATTCTTGATGTCAGTATCTCCCACTTTGGCCGAAATGAGGTAGTTGAATTCAGGCCCGCCTAAAATGTAGGGATGAATCCCCACGGGAAAGAATTTCTGCTTCAGCACAATGGGTACAGAGATATAGCTCAGTTTCGTCTCGGGACCGTTAGCAGCTGCCGCACCGCGGGACGAATAAAGCACATCAACCTGGAAGCTCAGCAATCCGAGGATGTTGAATTCGAGACTGGCGCCGCCGGTCAGTGACTTGCGCGATTCGGCATTGTCACCCATTTCACCCGAGACTGTGGACCAGTTGTAACCAATTTTCAGGCCCTTTCTAATCCCCAGTTGGGCATAGGCTGTATTGCTGATCAAAGTGATCGCGGTTATGATTAAAAAGGTTCTATGGATCCAATGCTTCATCGTCTTCCTCCCGTAGTTTGATGTTCGAACGTTGTTTTATATCTCAATGCACGGATCACACTGAAGATTAAAGCAGATCCCGTGAATTCAGATTCTCTTGTACGGAAATCCGTCGTTTTACTCTCTATCACACATACCAACGCGTCTCATCCGCGTTGGTGAGATAAATCCCGCGGTCTCCTTCAACCGGACACCGGTTAACGCATATGCCGCAACCGATACAGACAGATTCTTTTACAAAGGGAAGAAGGACCGTTGTCTCTTGTCCGTCAATGGTCACGACGGGTGATTCACGGAACTGAATGGCCTTTTCTGGAAGTGGACAGTGTTCTTCGCAAACCATGCAATTTTCACCGTAATACCACGGAATGCAACGGGTCTTGTCAAAATGGGCTGTACCCATTTTCATCTCTTTTCGTTCATCCAGCGGCAAGGGCCGGATCGCACCGGTGGGACACACCTGGCCGCACATGTTGCAGTTATATTCACAGTATCCGACCTTGGGCATAAGAATGGGCGTCCAGACTCCCTCCCATCCGGCTTCCAGCGTTGTGTATTGGAGTCCCGCTCCGGAGGTGGAGCAGACGCGGATACACTCACCGCAGCGGATGCACCGGTCGAGAAAGGCTGGTTCTTCCATCGAACCTGGTGGACGTACGACTTTCCCCTTTTTTTCAGGTCTGGCAAAACCGATCTTGAGCAATCCAACAGAGAAGAGTCCTGCCGCGCCGGCGGTCAGCAAACGGCGCCGGTTGTAATCCGGCTTCACTTCAACCCTCTGTCCGGTGAACCCGAAATAGACAGCGTTCACAGGGCACACGGAAACACAATCCATGCAAGATATACATTCCACATGATCGGTTGTAGTAAAGTCAGGACCAATGGCGTCCATACGGCACGTTCTTCGGCAGAGTCCGCAGGACGTGCAGGCATCCGTGACACGCCGCTTGTAGGGGCGGAATCGGGCGGCAAGCCCGTAGAGCGCGCCGAGTGGACAAATGTTCCGGCACCAGAAACGGCGGTGCACTTTTCCCATAGCCAGGATGCTGATAAAAATCAGCGCGATGAGGATGCTGCTGCGAAATGCAAGCATATTGACGGGCAAAAGGGATCCCCTGAGCGCATTGTGTAGATTGAAGATGGCATCTTCCAGAAATGTGATACTCATCAGGAATCCAAAAAGGCCATCGGTGATCACTGCGAACAGAGGATAAATAAACACGGCCATCGACCGAGTAAAAAGCGGGATGGGATCAACAAATCCGGCGAGCTGGATTGACACGACAGCCGCCAGCAGCACAATGAACAGAACTGAAAACTTAATCCATTTCCCCTCGGCTTCTTTTCCGCCGAGAGATTTGGCTTTCAACACATTGTCTGATCC
>CAZDVF010000247.1:0-4576 GCA_964508725.1 uncultured bacterium
CCCTCCAGATTCATTCAAGTAAACGACCACCCGCAAAGCGGGTGGCTTTGAATTCACCGCGTAGCGGTGAATTCAAAGTAGGCACGTCAGTGCTGACCAGTTTAGGATCGAGAACCACTGGAAGAGCCAGTGGTTTGAAGATCAATCAATTATCCATAACAGATATTTTTGGGCAGACCAGTTGCCTAAACCTGGACACGTTTCATCATATTTATGTTGTAGGAGCAGGCAAGGCCACAGCGAGGATGGCCAAAGGTTTGGAAGCATGTCTTGGCGAGCGTATTGATGATGGTCACATTATCGTCAAATATGGTCAATTGGAATCATTCAATCGTATTCATTGCTGGGAGGCTGGTCATCCCATCCCGGATGAAAAAAGCCTTATCGCAACAGAAGAAGTGATTCAACTTTGTAAGAAAGCCCAGACAGACGACCTTGTTATCGGTCTGATTTCTGGGGGAGCTTCATCGCTTCTCGAGAAGCCGCTGGATTCCATCCAATTGGATGAGTTACAAGAGATTCATACTCATCTGATTCGCTCGGGAGCGGCTATTGACGAGATGAATGCGTTACGATCGTATTTTTCCCAAGTCAAAGGGGGGAAGCTCTTAAATGATGTCTATCCGGCGACAATGCTAACCTTGTTGGTTTCTGATGTGACAGCTGATAGACTTGATGTCATCGGATCAGGGCCAACAATCCCAATACGAAAGCCCTTAATCAACGCCCGTGAACTATTAAGAAAATATCGCCTGGAATCATATGAAACATGTCATTACAGCAAACAGGCGGCGCCATCAAATTTTATGCTGACAATCAATGCACTGATTTTGAATAACGAGTGGGTGTTGAATGCTATTCTGAACTCGGCAAAGATGGTCGGTTATCATTCACAGGTCATTGCAACACAAATCGCAAATACAGTAGACTCAGTCGCTCGTCTGTACGCACAAAGGATTATCAAACATTCAATTCAAGAGAATCGGCCCAATTGTTTCATCAGTGGTGGCGAAACGACACTGGCTGTCTCAGGCAAGGGTCATGGTGGGCGGAATCAGGAATTGGCGCTCCGATTATTGTTATATTTATTGAAGGAATACGATTCAATCCCTGATTTTTGTTTTATCAGTCTTGGATCGGATGGAACAGACGGGCCCACAGATGCTGCAGGCGCATTGCTCACAAAACAAACCTTGAGAAACGTTTTAAATCAAGAAGTGAATCCGGAAACTTACAAAGACGAAAATGATTCATACACGTTTTTTCAGAAAGTTGGTGGATTGTTAAAGACAGGTCATACCGGAACCAATGTTATGGACGTTCATATCTTGATGTTTAAATGACTTCGCATAAGATATATTATGTTAACTATTAAATATGCAATAAACTCCCTCCCTGCTATTTACCTTAATTTAATCGTTTTTTTGATATTGCCTATTTTGAACGCTGTTGCAGTAACTGTTACTTGTGAGCCGCTTATTGCCTTGACTTTCCAAACAACCTGAGCTATTCCATTATTTGCGGCAATGACCGGAATTTCTTCAAATGGCTCTCCAGCATACAACATTTGCTCTCTGCTTGGTCTGATTCTAGCGATAACAGGCCATGACGAATTCAGTTTGCGTCCCAAAACAGTTGAAGTTGGAAACCAACCTGAATTGGTCAACCGAACTGTTAATTGATATAATGAATCGCCAAGAAAAACAACACGATGATCCATGTTCACAAACGGCAAATTTTGTATGAGTTGTGTGCAAAACGCAGAATTGATTTGTATGGATCTTCGAACACTCTCATCGGTCAATTTCGGATTTGTTCTTAAAAACGGTACAGGTCCACCGATTTCAACCTTGCCCATTGTTGGATGCTGATACGCAGTCCATTCTGTCAAATCAGAATGCTGCGTATCTGTCGTTTCTTCGATTAATGATGGAAGTTCAAAATATGGGATTCCATAGCGAAAATAACAGAAATCAAAAAATGTCCCGTTTATTACAGTTAATTTTATGGAATCCTGACTTTCTTTTACCAATGCGTTTTGGCGTAGGAATTGGTGATATAAGTCGTAAATCTCAATGAATAATGTACGGTCGTCTTTTTCATCGATTTGCTTTAATTGGGGTGCTGCTTCTGATAATTTGTTGTATTTGATGTCTTCTTCTTTATTCGATGAGAATGAGATGACGACTGTGATATTCGGATGGTCAGCAAAAAATTTGATCAACGCCAGGGTTTCGGGAGCTGATGCAGGCCACGTGCCAATATCATCACGTCCATATTCGGTGATATGAGGAAAATTCAGATCGAGACGAATACCTCCAGGTGGATCTTCATTGACACGTTGATCCTTGTCGTTATCGATTCCCTCCAAAATTATTCGGTACCGATTCGCTGTTGTGTCATCACGGATCACCCGACGCATTGATCGATCCACGTCCGGATGGATGATCCACCCTCCTTCCTGATCGGCTATGCGCATCCATGAGATGAGTCCGTCATTGTTGATATCTTCCGGCCCATCTTCATCGAACCGGCCATCTTTATCATCATCAACAGGCGTCCCGTTGACGTGACGAACATAACGTGGGCTGCTGAAAAACTGTTCCGCTGCATCGGGATTCATAACCGGAAGAACGTAAATAGTTGACTTTTCGAGTAGTTGATAAACATTCGGATCTGTCTTGTATGTCCGTATCAAATCGTTAACCAGAAACAAGACTTCTTCCGTACCCAGGTGTTCATCGCCACAGAGATTGGCACCGAAAAAGACTGCTGGTCTGAATTCCGGAGTTTCGCCATACGTTCCTTGAAATCCAACCTGGAGCACAGTTAATGGATGTCCGCCTGCGCTCTGTCCAATCGGGATGAGTCGAATCAGATCCGGATATTCTTCTTGCCACTGCTCAATGCGTAATGCAACCTCTTGAGGAGTATGGTACTGGTCAGATAGTAACTCGTTTTGCCCTATAACGTGTGTTGAAACGACAATTAATCCGAAGACTATTCCCTTGCATGTGAACGAACACCTCACTTAATCCTCCTCGGTTTACTCAAGTTTACAGATTGTTCTTGAAAATCGCAACGAAAAAATTTCTCCTTGCAATTATCCAATAAAATAATCATATTCAAGAAATAAATTTCAGAAATCATATGGACCATGACTGCCCGACAATTTGATTGTGACTGCATCCTCTGCGGTGGATGCGCAGACATTTGTCCCGTTGGATGCATTGAATTCAACACGATAAATGACATCCCTCATGCCCGGCAAATCCTGTCTTCGTCTGAAATTCGAGATTTTGTTATCATCATTACAAAAGACGAGAAACGATGTATCGGCTGCGGACTCTGTGTTGCTCAATGTCCAGTCGGAGCAATTGAAGTGGATGACGAGCAAATCCCAAGCAATATCCATCCTATTCTTGGACAAGATAATACTCCGTCGAGCGTCGATGGAGAATCCAACTTCGTATGCGAATGAATCATAACGAATCTGACAAAGAACAGCCCGAATCAGTTTGCAAGCTCAATCGCAGGGATTTCCTTGTGAAAGCCGGACATGTCGCACTCGGTTTAACCGGTGCCGGGGCCGTCGCTGTATCGTATCAATTTTATCATCCCAATGTATTGCATGAGATTCCTCCACGTTTTCGAGCCGGCCGCATCGATCAGTTTCAAACAGGTTCGGTTCTCTTTCGTGAAGATTACCGATGCTTTATCATTCGTGACACAAATGGCTTGTTTTACGCCCTCTCAGCCGTTTGTACGCATCTGGGATGTCTTGTCGGGTGGAAGACACCCGGAATTGTGACGGATGCGCGAGAGCCAATTTCGTGCCCGTGTCACGGCAGCACGTTCGATCGATTGGGGCACGTTCTTAGCGGACCTGCCCCCCGCCCTCTTGATCGTTTTGAAATCCAACGCGTTGACAATCAAATTATCGTTGACACGAGCCGTTTGGTCGATGAAGACGCCATGTTTCTGAAGGTCTAACCGGTCATGGCACTTTGGAAACGTATTCAGGCATCCCGCATCTGGCGTTCAATCGTCCGCACCCGGTTACCGGTTAAAACCAACCTCGATCGGTCGCTCCTCATTTATAACAGCTTGACACTGCACATCCACCCAACAAAAGTCCGACAACGCGCAATACGCTTCACCTACACCTTTTACCTGGGAGCGATCACCACGTTCCTCTTTCTGATTCTCACGGTGACCGGTATTTTGCTTATGTTTTACTACCAGCCGTCGCTCCCTGAAGCCTACGAGAATATGAAAGACCTTCAATACGTTGTGTCACACGGTTTGCTGCTTCGGAACATGCACCGGTGGGCAGCGCATCTGATGGTCATTGTCGTGTTTTTTCACATGCTGCGCGTCTTCTACGACGGCGCATACCGTCCGCCTCGGGAATTCAATTGGGTTGTGGGTGTTTGTCTGCTCATTCTGACCATACTTGAAAGCTACACCGGATATCTGCTGCCCTATGATCAACTGGCTTATTGGGCCGTCACAGTGGGTGCCAACATTATTGATTATATCCCCCTGCTTGGGAAGAAACTCCGCCTTCTTTTTC
>CAZDVF010000248.1:0-4560 GCA_964508725.1 uncultured bacterium
GAAAACGCGCACAGATCTGGAGCATGTCACCGATCCAAACGGATTCTTCTTCACCGTCTCCCAATTTATTGCGCAGCTCAACGACGGCCACGCCTGGCTATCCTTTTCGGCGCGGGGCCACAGGGTCATCCCCCTGATGCTCCACTGGTTTGGCGATCGGCTCTACGTTCTGCATGCGCTGGACGAGAGATTCGCTTGCCTGAGATTCCGTGAAGTCACCGCACTGGCCGCTATTCCGATTCTGGATGTGGAAGCCCGGGTGAACAGCTTGCTCTCGTCAGACCGTGGGAACATCTACCACCACCGAAAAGAACTTTTCGGAAACAATTTCCGCCTGATCAACGAATCAGTGTTGCGTTTCCTGGACATCGCGTCCGGGGACTCCGTCGCCGTGACGTTCAGTGACGGAGAGCGACTCGCCCTTCCCTTTACGGAAATCACCGGCGAACCGGAGTACAGTCCGTTCACGCGTAACGCGATCACCCGCGTACGAAATCAAACTGATTGGACGGTCCATCCCAGGCTTGCAATTCTCTACTTCCAGTTCAGTGGATTCGACGACTTCGTCGATTCCGTCTATGTGTCCCGGCTCATGGCCGACGCGCGAAATCGGAACATCCGTCACATTGTTTTGGATCTGAGGAATGCATCCGGCGGATATGTGGAAGTGTGTCTGGAGCTGTTTCGCTACGTGATCGAGACCAAGCGTGAGTGCTGGCTCTACAAGTCCTGGCAGCGGAATGGAGAACAAAACAAGTTGGTTTTCAACGGAGTGCTACCGTTCAGTCCAGTTCCAGAGGATAGGCGACTTCACGGGCAGATCGTGATCTTCACTGGAAAGACGACCTACAGCGCCGGCACATTTCCCGTGGTGTTTGCGAAGGACAACCATCTGGCGCAGGTCTTGGGCGAACCGTGCGGCAACAACTCCATCCGTTACGGGATGACGCGCCGGTTCAGGTTGCCGCACTCGGGACGGATGTTCAGTTTCAGCACGCGAATCTGGGGACGCGCCCGGCCCGGAATCATCGAAACCGAACCCTTCATCGAGCCGGATGTACGCATCATCCCGACCATCGAAGACTATATGGCAGGGCGCGATCCGGTGTGGGACTGGTTTGTGGAGCACATGGCTCGGGCGGAGGATTGAACAACGATCACCATGCATATGTGGCGGGGATCTGCCGTCCGGTTTAGGATCGAGAACCACTGGCTGAGCCAGTGGTTTGAAGATCAATCAATCCATCAGCGGATCGCCAAAGAGATCCTGCTGATCTTTGAATTGTGCGCGTCGTTTTTCTTCGCGTTCTCTTCGGATGCGCTTTTCTCTTTCCTTTTGTTTCAGAGCCTCCTCCCGCTCGCGTTCAAGACGCAGGGCTTCACGTTCCTCACAGGTTAGAGCGGCATCCTCTTTCTGCGGTACGCCTTCCACCATCGATGCGGACACAAGAAATCCGTCCTCGGTGATGTAGAATTTGAAAATATTACGGATGTGCTCTTGACAGAATCGACTGTCGCTGCGGGTGATGTCGCATGCCTCTTCGATGAGCGTCGCTTTCTGCCCTGTCGTTGATTTGATCGTTCCGAAATAGTCGCAGATCGTGTCCGCCGTGAGAAAGAGTGGATTCGCCTTGTCGAACAGAAAATTCAGACGGGCGATGACATACACGATGGCAGCAGCCCAGATTTCAGGCTTGCCGCGAGTAATGGTCATCATCTGCTCGTGTCCCACCATATCGCAAAGCGCTTCGACAAAGCCTGTCAATTCATCATCAAGGTGTTGCGTACAAAACGGTCTGACCAGATCTCTAATCTCAAGCAAACGTTTCTCAACATCCTGATTCATCACAAATGATCCTTCATTTCATACAGAAACGCACATAATCGCTTGTTACTGTTTCCGGAATTCCTCCACCAATTCTTGGACCGTCCCCACCGACGTGTCAACACCGTATAATCCCCGATCGGACGGCGAATACATCATTGGCGCAAGGGCGGACATGTCAATCTTCCCGTCAAATGTGAGGATGGAAGTATCGGCCTTCACATCCTTGATCTCGCCGATGAACAGCGTATGCAATCCGGCGACGTGTGTGTGGACAAGATCGCATTCCACTACCAGCGGAAATTCGCGGACATACGGCGCATTCACGATTACGCTGCGGACAGGAGTCAGTCCCGCGTTTTTGAACTTGTTCGTGTCCCTGCCAGACACCGTCCCGAAATAGGCCGCTTCCTTGGCCAGGGCAGCGGAAGGCAGGTTAACCGTGAACGCTTTTGCCCGCATGATATTTCCGTAGGTCATGGTCGCCTCACGCAGGGCCACCATGACGCACGGCGGATTCGAGCAGCAGATGCCCACCCACGCGGCGGTCATGACATTGGGTTTTCCCTCGGCGTCGTACGATCCGATCACCCACACCGGCGTGGGAATCAGCGTTCCTGCGCCGAGCGACTGTTTTTCCGATGAGTGGATGGATTCACGCTTCTTATCCTTTGTCTCGGACACACTCTCCTCCTCTCCGGCCGCCAGCCTGAGCGCTTCAGTGACAGCCTGAAATATGGCATTGGATGTGTTAGTGGCGCCGGTCACCGCCTCGACCCCTTCCACCTTCCCGGCATTCACGATGCGGCCCGGCAGTTCGCGGATCGCTTCCTCAAACTCATACGTATCGTGCTCCACAATTTGGATGTCTGCGATCCGCCCGTTTTGAATTGTTACCTGCACGGCCACAGGACCGACATGTCCTTCCGCGCTTCCGGTGTATGTTCCATCGGCGTATCTGGCGTCTTGACTCTGCGCCGCACAGATACCGGACAAAAAAAACAATCCGAGGATGATGATTCTCCAGCAAGATTTCACATTGCTCCGCATGGGCGGTCTCCCTGATTTGGATTGCGTTGAGATGAACGCACCCAACTTAATGACTGACGCATCCATTGTCAAGTCCAAACTGAAAACTGACGACTGAAGACTATCCACTATCCACTTTCCCCTTGCATCTTGCGAGCGAATTGTGTACCATTTTCACATGTCAAACCCAGATGAGACACATAAAAAAAACGCGCAAACCGTCGTCGTGCTGGGCGCGAGCGACAGACCAGACCGCTATTCAAACAAAGCGGTACGGATGCTCATGCGCTTCGGACACCGCATCATCCCGGTCCATCCGAGACTGGATGCGATCGAGGATATTCCCGTCGTCCATGCGCTGGATGCGATTCGGAATCACGTCGATACCCTGACTCTCTACCTCGGCCCGAATCGTAGCGCGACTCTCGCGGATGCCATCGTCGCGTTGAAACCGGACCGCGTGATTCTCAATCCGGGAACAGAGTCTCCGGAACTTGAGGCACGATTAGAGTCAAGCGGAATCGCCATGATCAAGGCATGCACACTGGTCATGCTCCAGTCCTGCCAATTCTGATTAATTGCACAATATCATTATTCGTGGATTTCAATCCGCAGGAGGCTTCCGCTATGCGAAGATGGAACATTCTCACCCTCACGATCTGTATGTTCCTTCCCCTTTATTCACAAAAGACCGCCCTCACACCAGAAGAACAGAAATGGATCGACGCAGCAGATGTCCGGCAACAGGATGGCTGGATCTATTTCTACGCCGGGGGGACGCCTTTCGCGCGCGGTTTCCAGAACGGCTATCTTCTGGCCGGACATGTGGATGAGACAATCACGATCATCTCTTACTATTTGGAGCAGTCCACGGGCAAGAAATGGTCTTTCTTTCGCACCGCTGCGGAACAGCTCTTCTGGCCGAAGCTGGATGCGGAATATCAGGATGAGATCCGCGGTATTGTTGCAGGACTCGGGAAGGCTGGTGTGGATAATTACGATCATGTGGACATCACCGCCTACAACGGCTGGATCGATCTGGCCTGGTACTACCTGCCCCACACCCAGGCGCACGGCTCATGCAGCGCCTTCATTGCCACAGGCAATGCCACCCGCGACGGCCGCATTGTGGCCGGCCACAACCTCTGGTACGATTACATGTTCTGCCGCAAATGGAACGTGATCCTGGATGTGAAGCCGGACAAGGGACACCGGTTTATTACCCAGGCGTTTCCCGGGTGGATTTTCGGCGGCACCGATTTCTGGATTACCAGCGCCGGACTCATCATCACCGAAACCACCATGAGCGGATTCAAAGGCTTTGATCCTGACGGCATTCCGGAATTTCACCGCATCCGTAAAGCCGCCCAGTACGCGACTTCCATTGATGGATTTGTGGAGATCATGACCACGGACAACAACGGCGGATACGCCAACGACTGGTTGATCGGGGACACGAAAACCGGCGAGATCGCCAGGCTGGAACTGGCCCTTAAGAATCCTCGGATTTGGCGTACCTTCGATGGTTACTACACTGGAAGCAACGTGGCTCAGGATCCCAAAGTGCGTATTGAAGAAGCGAGGGGTCTAGATTATCACGACAAGCGGTCGTCGCCGAATGGACGATGGGTGCGCTGGCAGCAACTTATGCGGGAAAATTATGGGAAAATCGATCGCGACCTTGCCAAACAGATGCTGGGTGATCA
>CAZDVF010000249.1:0-4554 GCA_964508725.1 uncultured bacterium
AGTTCGTCCTGATGCTCCAGAAGGAAGTCCATGGCGCGGTAAAGGACCTGAACATCGATCTCCGGCAGCTCCGGGATATGAACCTGTTTTTTCACCCAATCACTGACCGCCAGCTTGCTGGATGGTGATAAACAACGGTTGGCAATCATGGCAAAGACGGCCATGAGAACCGGTGTTCGGTAACTGGCCTGGCTGATCGGTTTGGAGAGGATCTTGGCAAAGTTGAACCGTTTCCACAATTGGGCCAGAAGATAGATGCCGCCGTAAGACTTGCAGGTTCTCCATTTGATGTCGGGCTCGTCCAGCTCCAGAGCCGCCTGGGCGTTCAGCACATCTTCGGGTTTCAGAAACCGGGAGATGCTTTTCACCAGGCGCTTGAGCTGAACCAGGTCCAGATCTTCAAGGCGGCCGAAATTGTAAAGAACCTTGGCGACGGCAAATCCTTTATCCGGGTCACGTTCATTGTGGGCAAGCTGCACGTAAGTGACCTTGGAGCCGTCTTTGTTTTTCCTGGAGATTTGTCTTATATACATGCCTATAATATAGGCAATAGGAGTAATAATGTCAAGAGTTAAATAACGTAATGTGTGCCTACGACTTTTTCAGGATTTGACATGCTTTTGAATGAAAATATTGAACTTACGGGCACTGAATACCCAAAAAAGTGCCTGCTACTGTCGAACATGGGTTAAGGCTTGAGACAGAATCCTGCTTGTTATTGTAACAACATGACCAGAACAAAAAGCGGCAGCCTCTGAATGAGGGGCCGCCGCTTTTTTGTCAGGAAAAGGAATGTCAATACGGAATGGAATATACGTATGGAATGTCTCACTTCCGCCAGAAAAAGGTCGCTTTCAGCATCAATGTCCGGTTCTGTATTTCGTCTCCGCCGGGTCCGACAAGACGGATGTCGTTGTACACGACGTAAAGATCGCTGCCCGGCCTGTAAATCCAGCGGAGCAACAGGTTGGCGAGCATCTTTTCCCGCCCTTCAAAGGCAAGTCTGTCACCATTCCATTGAACATATGCTTTAAAATAAAGCTCTGTGGAAAAGTAATAGAAACTCCGCAGGCCAAAAGTATTGGTTCGAAAATTTCCTGTCGGCAACTGGATCAGGTTATGGCTGAAGTCCAACTCCATGCGCATCCGCTCAAAGCGGGTGATCGTTGCGCTGCCTCCCAGACGCAAATCGTTTCCGCCATAATAGTGGCCGTAACTGACATTGAGGCGTCCTGAGAACGCGCGGCTGCGGTCGCTGTTGGCGCGAAGCGAAAAATCATACCCGCCATATGTGCCTTCAGGAATCAGATGGCCGGACCGCACCTCCCAATCGTATGGCAAGAATTCGTTCTCTTTCTGGAGCGTCAATGTGATATCAGAACTGTTTTGAAAACGTACTGTAAAATTCGCCGTGATCTCGCTGTCAAGCAAACGGTTGGTGTGATCGGTGCGGTAACTTCCCCTGAGCTGATAGCGAAATTGACGGATCACGCGTGAATTCTTCGGGCGGGGCGAGAACTCCACATTGGCGCGCGTGTACCGATAATCAACCCGGCGAATAAACCCCATCTCGGGATTAAACCGTTCGCCCACATCCATATAATTGACAGAAAAGTCAAACAGGTCGCTGTCGTATCCGATATCAAGCGTGCCAGCAAGGTTCCGATCAAACGTGTCAGAATTCCCTGCATCGGAATCGGAAGGCTCAAACGATCCAGAAATCGTTCCGGAGATCGTAAAATGCCGGGTCAGAGGAAAGTATCCATCGAATCCTACGGCGCGATTAAAGGCATGGGATCTGAGAATCTCCTTGTTGAGCAACATCGCACCGATCGATCCACGGCGGAGGATGTCCCTGCGCACGCGAACAACGGAGAAATTGGTTGATCCGACAGAGTACGTTGTATCATCATTGCTGATAACTGTCTCATCTGTAAGCATGTTCAACACGCCAACAGACGTTCTTCCAATCTTCCCCACAACCTTGGCGCCGCCCAGAATGCGGGATTCTCGTCCCTCGACAAGACCGATTCGGCGGCTGTAAAATAACTGCAGATCGGACCCGCCATGTCCACCACCACCGCCAAAACGCCCACCACCCCGGCCAAACGAAAAGACCTCGGCGCCCTCAAGGAAAAATTCCCGCTTTTCAGGAAAATAGAGCGAGAACCGCGTCAGATTGACTTGCTCACGATCGGCCTCGACCTGGGCGAAATCGGTGTTGACCGTCAGATCGAGGGCCAGGTTGGCTGTGAGAGCAAATTTGGCGTCCAATCCGGCGTCCTGGGTGCTTTGTGTTGAGAAGGCCGTGACAGCATCCCTTTCCATACCACCCAAAAGGTACGGTTTCAACTCGACATTTCCGCCCATTTTCAGATCGCGCATCCCTTCCAGCGTACCTGCTTCAGAAAGGCGAAAAAGACCAAAGTAACCCAGATTGCGCGGCACCAGCTGCCAGAAGACTTCCTCATTTTTACGCCGGATAGTCCGGGAGAAGTTAATTCCCCAGATGGATGAATCACCCTCGGCAAATCGAAGCGTTTTCCATGGAATGGCGATCTCTGCAATCCATCCTTCATCAGTTACATTCGCCTTGCAGGTCCAGATGCCATCCCAGGCTGAATTCATATTACGCCCTTCATTGGCCAGGACCAAATCCCACTTGGCTCCGTTTGGATTCGTGGTAAATAAAAATCCGCTGCGCTGATCATGATACGTGTCAAGAATAATCGAAAAGGTATCGTCATTGCGCATCATGGCATCACGGCGCATTTCATTCGCGATAATCCGACCAGGTTCTGAATCGTAACATTTGAGTCCGAAATAAATGTTGTCTTTATCGTAGAGAATGCCGACTTCCGTCCGCTCGGTGGATGGCCTGCCCTCTTCGGGCTCACGTTGGATAAAATGACCCTGAAACTGCGCATGACTCCACATAACGTCATCCAAACGACCATCGATATGAATGCGGTCTTCAACACGGATGGCAACAATGCACCGTTTTCCGCCGGGACCGAATATTATGTCATCCGACTCATCGGGATTGACCGGCATCGGTGAAGCAAAAACACATCGAGCAAACAATAAAAAAAGCAGAGTGAGAAATCCTCTGCTTAAATAGAAAGGAGTGGTATGATGCAGCATCGTGTAGGTGACTCCTTTTTTCAACTCCCTCATAAGCGATCCGAACCATTGCGCAAGACAGTGTCAAACATTCGGCTGGAATTGGGCGCCTTCATCACAGTATGTGGACTGACTAAAGGTTGAACTTCCTCATATTTTAGCACATTCTATGCAATAACGCAATAGCAAAGTTTATGCCGACCCACTTGTAATCATTTATTAATCTCACTTTCATCATTCATTCATCTTTATGCGATTGATCTTCGATTGTCTGGCGACACTTTTTTTCAAAACGCCTTGTTTCTTCTATTCGGTCCTCGACGCGTCTGGCGATTCTGGGATCCATATCGAGCGAGAGAATGGCCTGGCAGTGCGCAAGCGCTTCAGCATACTGTTTGACAGCCATGTAGGTCTTCACCAGCTTGAACCGACAAACGGTCTCGTTGTATCCGTTGTTCAGCACCGCTGAACGGATTTCCTCCAGCAGATCCTCGTACTGCGCGGCAGCCTCCTGGAATCGCTTCAGCTTGAAGTTGGTGTCTGCCAGGCCCCAGAGGAAAAATCGGCTTTGCGGATATTCCTCCAGGCCGCGTCTGAAAAGGACGGCCGCCTCAGCATACTGTTCGCGATCGTACTCAATCCATGCCAGGCTGTTGAGCGTCATCCAGTAGGAGAAACGACTGCGATCAAGGCACAGTCTCACCATTCGGACACCTTCCTCCCGCTCGTCGCTGATCCAGGGCAGCCAGCTGAAATATTTGTAAAACCGTCCGGACCAGTA
Source organism: uncultured bacterium (assembly GCA_964508725.1). Taxonomy (GTDB): domain Bacteria; phylum Zhuqueibacterota; class QNDG01; order QNDG01; family DSAB01; genus CAZDVF01. Next base: position 3,905 of record CAZDVF010000249.1, read on the forward strand.
TTTGTAGCTGCCGATCAGAAGGTACGTGTCATACAATATGGTGTCCATTTCGACGGCTTGGTGGAGGTATTTCTGTCCTTTGCGGGCGCAGTTAAACGCCGACAGCAGGCTGCCAGTCCGGCTGAGATAGAGTCCCTTGAAGGAGTAACTGCTTCCCAAATAGAAACAGGTCCACGCATCGGGATTGTCGTCTTCGATCCGCCTTTCTCCCAATTCTATGGCGCGATCAATCAACGTGAAAAACTCATCTTCCCACAGATCGGTCTCGTAGTCCATCATGCGCGATTGCTGCACGGCTGCCAGGTAGAAATAACCCATCAGATGATCTGGATGCTGGTCAACAATTTGCTGGAATGTCTCGTAAGCTTCATGAAACTGGCAGGCATAGGTCAAATCCATCCCGCGGAGGATCAAGGAATCGACGTCGGCGGAAAAGGAAGATTGGCCGACAACGGTTCCGGTGAAGAGGAGAAGGATGCAAACAGTTAAACGAATGTCTTTCATGGGTGGAGCTTTTCCTTATCTTTTAATTCGGCGATGCATCAGAACGCAGCGCCTTGATGAACTTGCCCAGGATTTTCAGAATGATCATCTCTCCCCCTTGTGGAATCATTTTCCGGGATGACAAAACAGAAAAACGGCAATTGCCT
>CAZDVF010000250.1:0-4552 GCA_964508725.1 uncultured bacterium
TGACCGGTTTAGGATCGAGAACCACTGGCAGAGCCAGTGGTTTGAAGATCAATCACCTTCTGTCGAACAGCTGAATTGAAAAAAGTATCATCCGTTCCAAAGTGGATGATCCCTTTTTTAAATGGAATATTTGACCTGAGAAGTCAGGAATCGATAGACACGATCACACACTTTGGAATGATACATCCTGCTTTGGGTCATCTGAAAAAGTACAATTCAGTATTGAAATGATGGTACAGGTCTTGATGACCACCGTTCTTTGAAATTTACAAGCCATCTGATAAGAGACAAAAAAGAACTCTTGCGTAACCAGTGCGCAGGGTTCATTACGAAGAAGACAGCCGCGATCCAGTTCTCACTCGTACCCATGGTCTTTGCCTTCACCAGATCAAGGTCGTATTTTCTTTTACCTTCGCCAAACTTTCCTTCGATTCCGTTTCCGAGTCGTGCATGAGCCTTACATCTCTTGCGCGCAAACTTTGCTTTTTCTTCAGTGAGCTTCGGCGGTCTGCCAAGCGCTTTGCCGGAAAATGCGATCTTGAGCTTATTAAGATACCTCCGGTTCTCTCGGTTGCCGTAAATTTTATCCCCTGTCACAACCGCCGGATTGACGGGTGCTCTTTTTCTTTCTTCTTGGCAACCGTAAGATACTCCTTCCGAGCGATCCTGCGGTACGTGCGCGGCTTTCTTTTCCCGACTCCAGGCTCCCAGAGTTCATCGATGATCCGTTCGGTCTGTTCTCTGGCGTCCTTCAAAAGGTCCAGATCTGTCGGATACTTGATGTCCTGAGGTGCTACTGACGCATCCAGGATCAGCGTGCCCTGTCGTTTCGGTTCCTCTGACGAGGACGCTCCCGAGTCGGGGTGATCTCCGCCCTTGCTCTTGGCTCTTTTCGGATCTTTTGTATTTTCGGCTTCTCGAACGCTTTCGCAAAGTCATCCCAGGGAATCTGATTTGCAAGGCGCACCCAGCGGTTGCTGTTATCCAGTCTATAATAAAATATATGGATTTATCAACAAACAATCAATGTCTAATTACATTTATTTCAATGGCTTATGACTTTTCAAGGAGGCCCCGATTAAAATTATTTTTCAGTTGCTTTTCGCTGCCCAATTGATTACAATTTAAGGTTACAATTAATTTTTCTTTTTGAGTTCCCTCATAAAAAGGAAAGGAATATTAAAATGAAACGAACCCTCACTCTTCTCGTACTCGTTGTGCTGCTCATCGGATGCAGCAATCAGGCGGGTAATCCACTGTTAACGGAGTGGAAGACACCATTCGGAACACCTCCCTTTAACAAGATTAAAAACGAGCATTTCATGTCTGCCATTCAAGCGGGGATGGATGCTGAGATTGCCGAAGTCGAGGCAATTGTCAACAACGAAGAAAAACCAACCTTCAAGAACACGATCGAAGCGCTGGAAAAAAGCGGAAAGTTGCTCGGCAAGGTTAACCGGGTTTTTGGCGCATTATACGGCGCCAACACCAATCCTGAGCTACAGAGAATCGCAAGAGAAACCGCTCCTATGCTGAGCAAACACAACGACGACATTAATCTCAACGACAAGCTCTTTGCCCGGATCAAGGCGATTTATGAAGAGAAAGAGAGCTTGGGTTTAAATGAAGAACAGCTCATCGTTCTTGAAAATTACTATCAGGGTTTTGTTCGCAGCGGCGCCGATTTGAATGCCGAAGACAAAGAAGTCTTGAGAAGCATCAACGAAGAACTGAGCAATCTCTACGTCAAGTTCAGAGAGAACCATTTGAATCAAACCAATGCCATATGTCTTGTTATTGAGAACGAGGATGACCTTGCAGGACTCTCCACCGATGTGATCCAGGCTGCCGCCGAGATGGGAAAATCAAGAGACATGGAAGGCAAATGGGTGTTTACTATGCAGAAGCCAAGTTTCCTGCCCTTTCTAGTGTCTTCGGAAAAACGGAATCTCAGGAAAAAGGTCCTGAAGGCGTATGTCAATCGGGGCAACAACAATGACGAATATGACAACAAGGCGATCGTTTCCAAAATCGCCGCTCTGCGCGTGAAACGGGCGAACCTGCTGGGATACAAAACCCACGCTGATTATGTGCTTGAAAGAAATATGGCAAAAAATCCGGACAACGTCTATAAATTCTTGTACGATTTATGGTGGCCGGCCATGGATAGAGCGAAAACAGAAGTCGCCGATATGCAGGCCATCATCGACAGAGAAGGCGGTGGATTCAAACTGGAGGCCTGGGACTGGTGGTATTATTCCGAGAAGGTCAAGAAGGAAAAATATGCGCTGGACGATGCCATGCTCCGTCCCTACTTCAAAATGGAAAACGTCCGCCAGGGCGCGTTCGATGTGGCCAAGAAACTGTACGGCATTAATTTCATTCCCCGTAAGGACATCCAGGTCTATCATCCCGACGTTGAGGTATTTGAGGTAGAAGAAGCCGATGGCACTCATCTTGGTGTATTTTATTCGGATTATTTTCCCAGGGACAGCAAGCGGAGCGGTGCCTGGTCCAGCTCGTTCAGAAGCCAGTCCAACATCGATGGTGAGTTGATCACTCCCCTTGTCTACAATGTTGGCAACTTCGCTAAACCCACGACCGACAAACCCTCTCTCATGAGCGTGGATGAAGTGCAGACGCTTTTCCATGAACTGGGTCACGCATTGAATAGCTTATTCGGAAATACAACATACTCCGGTTCCAGAAGAACACCACGGGATTTCGTGGAGCTGCCTTCCCAGATCATGGAAAACTGGGCCATGGATCCGGCCGTCTTGAAAACCTATGCCTTTCACTATGAAACCGGTGAACCCATTCCCGATGAATTAATTAAAAAGCTGGAAAAATCCAGACACTTCAACCAGGGATTCATCACTGTCGAATATCTGGCGGCTTCATTCCTGGATATGGACTGGCATAGTCTCACCAAGGCCAATGAGGTCGACGCCGCAGCATTTGAAAAGAAATCTCTGGATAAAATCAAATTAATCCCCGAGATCGAATCACGGTATCAATCCACCAACTTCAGTCACATCTTCTCCAGCGGAGGATATTCCGCCGGGTATTACAGCTATATTTGGGCCGCTGTGCTGGATTCCGATGCATTCCAGGCATTCAAGGAATCCGGCGACCTGTTTAATCAGGAACTGGCTGCGTCCTTCAGGAAAAATGTCCTTTCCCGCGGCAGCAATGATATGATGGCTCAATACATCAAGTTCAGGGGAAAAGAGCCTAAAGTCGACGCGTTGCTGAAGAAACGGGGATTGAATTGATCTCATCATGAGAAAACACTGAAAAAAAAGGCTCCCTCGGGAGCCTTTTTTTTGCTATTGATCAGAATTTATTCAAATGTCATCTGCGATAGCACCTTCCGGGTTGTATCCACACGTGAAACTTGAATGCCAGAATCATCAATGAATAAATCGATTCTTGATTGATTGTCAGAGATGATGATCGGGAAATTGTTTTCCCCGACCTTTTGAGGTATATAGGCATACCTGTGTTTATGGCCGCACACCATCAGGTCGATACTGGCTTCGTTCAATATGGGTGCAAATTTTTCTCTGACCATCATTTCACCGTGCCACTCACGCCCTCTGTTCTCATCATATGGAGGCATGTGAGTAAACGATCCGAGAGGCGTCTCACCGGGACGCCTCTACAATCAAATCCGCCACCAATGGATTTCAGACCGCAGGGGCGTGGCATGCCACGCCCGGAATGGTCTCGATAGCGAGATATCTGGAGTCTCCCAGAGTGGTCAAACACCTTCACGCATCCGGATCGATACGCCGCATTCGCTTGATCTGACTGCGTTGTCGTTTCTCATCAAGCCGCCGTTTTTTAGCAGCGCGGGAAGGGCGCGTGGGCTTGCGAATCCGTGGAGGGACCAGCGCCTCGCGCACCAGGTTAACGAGACGTTGGACAGCATCTTCGCGGTTGCGTTCCTGACTGCGGTACCGCTTCGCTTCAATGATCAGGATTCCGTCTTTTGTCATCCTTTTGCCGACAATGCTGACCAGACGATCCTTGACATCGTCTGGCAGGGACGGCGATTGGTCCACGTTGAAACGCAGCTGAACCGCCGTAGCCACCTTGTTCACGTTTTGCCCGCCGGGCCCTGACGACCGAATAAAATCCCACGAAATCTCTGCGGAATCAATGGCAATGTCTGGCGAAATTTGGATCATCCCGATCAAACCATCTAACAACTGCCCCTCATCATCTTCAAAGTGGAGACGACGAGGGGCACATCCATATTTTAAATCACTTCATTTCTTGTTACTGTCTCATCATTTCAGAATAAACTGCACCAAATCTTAACAATCGATATCCGATCTGAATGCTGGACACCGAAAACTGACGTCTATTCCTTCTCTTCTTCCATCTTCTCACTGGTGCACCATGGGCACTCATCCAGATCGCGGCCGCGCAGATGCGTCTCGAACCACTTGAGGATACGGTACGATACATCCATCAGAAATTTGGGTTCCCGGGGGCCATGTGGCGTACGCGGGTACGCGACCATTTCGGTGGGGACTCCGAGTCG
>CAZDVF010000251.1:0-4544 GCA_964508725.1 uncultured bacterium
CTCCGCCGGGAGTCTTAAAGCCACCGCCTCTGGCGGTGGATCGTTTACTCCCGATCTTCTTTATACGATCTATTTCTCTAGGAGTTATGTTTTTTGTCGTCAGGATCGAGCGAGCTTGGAGATCTCGGTCAGCAGTTCTTCCACCAGATGTTCAGCCGCATCCTGGGTTCGGGCTTCGGCCATGACTCGAATGATCGGTTCAGTGTTGGATTTGCGGATGTGCACCCATTTGCCTTGACGCAGGATTTTAAGTCCGTCGGTTTTGTCCATCATCTCTGTCGTATGATTCTCTTCCAACCGGCTGATAATCTGATCCGGGTCGGCCGATCCGATGTCAACTTTCTTTTTTGACATAACGTATCGGGGAAGACTGTTCCACAAGGCAGAAGCCGATCCACCGAATTCGAGGAGGTGCTGTAGCGTCAGCGCGGTTGCCAGGGGCGCGTCGCGACCCAAATGGAGCGCAGTGAGGATGACACCCCCGTTTCCCTCGCCGCCGATAACAGCATTCAGTTCGCGCATCCGTTTGGCCACGTAAATTTCACCCACAGGTGTCCGGATGACTTCGGCTCCAGACTTGGATGCCACATCGTTGACTGCCTGTGTAGTTGAAACGTTCACTACGGCTGTTCCATCTGTCTTCGAGAGAACCAGCTTTACAGCCAGGGTGATCGTGTATTCCTCACCCATGCATTCGCCTTGCTCGGTGACCAGGGCCAACCGGTCGACATCAGGATCAACCGCCAGACCGATATCGGATTTTGTCTCGCGCACCAGACGACAGAGGTCCGTCAGGTTTTCAGGAACAGGTTCCGGTGTGTGGGCGAAACGGCCGCTGGGTTCGGTATTGATGGCGTGCACTGTGCATCCCAGGTCCGACAGCAGTTTGGGCATGATTGTGCCGCCGGCGCCGTTGACGCAGTCCAGCGCGACGTTGAATTTTCGGTTTCGGATCGCATCCACATCCACATACGACAGATTGTAGATGGCGTCCAAATGATCGGAGATGGCGTTGCTATACGAACAGGAGTGACCCACACCGTCCCAATTTCTGATTGAAAAGGACTCCTCCTTGGCGATTTGCTGGACTTGTTCCCCCTGCTTGTAATCCAAAAACAGACCGTTGGGTCCCACCAGTTTCAAGGCGTTCCATTCCACCGGATTATGGCTGGCTGTGACTGCGATACCTCCAACAGCATCCGACCGCTCTACAGCCATTTGCACTGTGGGCGTCGGACAGACGCCCAGGTCTACGGGGTGGCATCCCACGGACATTAACCCAGAAAACACAGCGGATTGAATCATCTCACCAGTGACGCGGGAATCGCGTCCGACCATCACTTCTCCCTCACCGTAAAACGTCCCTGCGGCCGACGCGTAACGGAGAATCAGTTGCGGTGTCAGGCCGTCACCCACGACACCCCGAATTCCCGAAATGCTGATCATCACCGGTTTTGACATGACAGTTTCCTGTTTACTTTCACCCTCATGTGATACGTTTTAAGCCCTGACAGAACGGACCAGTCCTGACAACATCCGTCCAACCTCTTCAACAGATTCGAGGATTCCACTGTTGTCCTTCATGTAGTCCAGGTCTCCTGCAAGAATGAGGAAATACTTCACCTCTTCCAGGGTTTCCTGGCTCCGTTTGTAAGCCACCTCTTTTTCTTTGGGATTACGGCGCAGGAATCCTTCGGCGATCTTGATGGGAACGAGGCTTGCTGATTGCCGTATTTGTGAGACCAGTTCCGTCTTTTCTTCCTTGGGAAACTTTTTTGTGATCTCGTACACATCGAGCACGATTTTGTGCGCCTTTTGCCACACGTTCAACTGGCGAAAGTCTGTCAGTCGTTCGGACACGGATTCCCTCCTGTCAGTCATGAAATGATTCCTCTTACTGTGAGTACAATGTGTCGAATTGGTTCTATCAATCGCTGCCGCAGTGTATAGTGGTAATTTCGTAGATTCTTCGCCTCGAGCGTGATATCGAAACGTCCTGCGTGATAGATAATACGTCCGTCCATGACATGCATAGGCACCCTCTGGTCGGAGCTGTAGACATTGACAACGGTCTCGACGCGGCTGGCGTAACGAAGATCCCAGCCCAAGGTCAGACGCCAAATCTTAAAGGATAATCCCGTATTGAACCGGTGACGGGAGCGGTAGGTCAGCATTTGTCCTGTTGCGATTTGTTCCGGATCAATATAGGTGTAACCGGTGGTGGTTGTCAGGCGTTGGTGGAAGAAACTTCCGGTGAGCCTGATTTCGATGCCGTGGTTTCGCGCCCTGCCCACATTGATGAACTGAAAAGCCATGAGATCGGGATTGATGTCCACGTCGATCATGTTGCGGTAGTGGCTCCAAAACAGAGCGCCGTCAACAATCAGACCGGGGGTTGCGTTTTCAATCAGCCATCGCATCGGATTTTTACTGAAAGCCGTGTTTGATATGTCGTTTCCATCGGACATGCTGATGACCTGCCGTATCCCCAGTTCGGCGCTCCAGGCCCGTTCGGCTTCCTTCAAGTCCAGATTGGGCACAACGGTGAATCCTGATACGCGGATATTGGCAAAAACTTCAGCGATGGATGGCGCACGGAATCCATGACCCGCAGACAGCCGCAGCGATGTGCCTTCTGCTGGACGCCAGACCAGTCCGGCGCGGGGGCTGACCTGACGGTCTGATGAGATACCCGCAACCTGGTGAAAGTCGAACCGCGACCCCATGGTGAGTGTCCACTTCGGCGATAAGATGACCTGATCTTCCCCATAAAAAGCGAGATCCCACGTGTTGTGGTCTCCATAGATCAGGGAGCTCACATCGTGGGCCGTCATTTCGCTGCCGAAGGTCACCGAGTGCTTGCCAGAAACGTAGTCGCCCTGGGCCTCAAAACCCAGACGATCGGTGACGGCGTAGTCCTTGTTGTCGTGCAGCCGGTTACGCCAGTTGTATCTGTAAACGTTGGCCTTGAGTGTGTAGGCCAGCTTGCGGCTGACGCCGTGTCGAAACGTCGCATGGACATTGGCTTTCTCTGAGCGAACCTTGTCACCGATGGCTTCGGCCGGCACTTCGAGCGCATGGTCCTGGCTGACCCACTGGATAAAATCATCCCGGTTGTTGATGGCCCAATTGGCGACGACGGTTAATGATTTATCAGGAGAAAGGTTGACTTTCATTTTGCCCATGGCGTTCCAACGGCTGTAATTGCCGTTTTGGTGATAGCCTCTGGATCGCTTGCGTCCCACTGTTACCAGAATGCCCACACGTCCCAACTGGCGGCTGTGTGTGAGATCGACGCCCTCGAACGAAAGGGTATGCAGGGGATTCAGATCTCCCAGTTCACGAATCCGATACGTGTAAAACCGATCGGTCCATCGCCAGTTGGAATAGGCTGGTTCGTCATAGAAGCCCCAGTGCAATTTATAACGCGTTTCTGGATGCGGTGTCGGATCGCGGGTGATGATGTTGACCATCCCAGCCATCGCGTTGGATCCATACAGGGCCGAACCGGCGCCCTTGACCACTTCGATGCTTTCCACCTCGTCTACAGGGATGGCGTCCCAGTTGATGCCACCGGTGTCGCCGCTGATGAGGGGATGGCCATCAACCATAAGGAGGACCCGACTGCCGGCTGACCAGTTGAATCCCGTTGATCCTCGCATGTCGATCTGCCCACGGTTGATGCCGATTCCGGCGGTATTTTGGAGCAGTTCGTCCAAAGTCACGATGCTGCGCGACCGGATCTCCGGCGTGCGTAACACATCCACAGATGTCGGCGCATATTCGATGGGCTGCTTGCGCTTGGATGCGGTAACCACCAGGGTGGGTTGTTCAAGCACAGTGGGTTCCATACGGATATCGAGCGTGATGATCGCACCTGCAGTGATCCGAATCGAGTCGATGCTCTGCCGTTTGTACCCGATCATGGTCACTTCGAGGGTATAGACGCCCTCGGGCAGTCGCAAGATGGTAAAGCAACCCTCCTGATCACTGGCTGTTCCCAATACAGTTCCCTTGAGAGCCAAGTTGACACCGTACAGGGGCTGATCCGTTTCAGTGTCGATCACAGTCCCGCGGAGGATTCCGTTGGATATTGTTTGTCCAATCAGCGGTCCCAGTCCGCAAGCCAGGTATAGGATGAAGGGCCATCGTCGTAATCCACCGGCAACAGATAAAGCGACTCTTTTTTTTATCAAACGATTCAGCATCAGATTGTATCAACTCTGTTGGTCTGTCGACAATATGGTTGGATTATCTGGAATCCGGCGGTTCATGAGCACCGGAGAAATCCATTAATTAAAAGAAAGGTGTTCCCTGCTGGATGTGACTGAAATCCGCCGTGATGTCGATATCAGGTGTGTAGAGTCCCTGAACAACATGCACGGGTGTCGGTGCTTCTGCATCATTCGGGTCGGAATAATAGGCGCCCAACTCTTTAACTCCGAAGAAATAGACAGGAATGTCGGGGAACCAGACCACGACGATCCAGGCGTAAACGCCGGGCTCAAGGGGCAATCTGTAATCGTAGGTTGGAACATGCCTTG
>CAZDVF010000252.1:0-4527 GCA_964508725.1 uncultured bacterium
CGCCGGGAGTCTTAAAGCCACCGCCTCTGGCGGTGGATCGTTTACTCTGAGGAAGTATTGCGTAATGCTATCATATTTCCCTAAAGTTCATTTTCCGAATGATTTCATTCACCTCAGTGTCTCTCTGTGTTATCCATGTGTTTAGAATGAGGAAAATTGTGAAACCCATACAAAAGCTTCAGGAATTACTTGAAACCGTGAAGGTGGGACACACACCCAGACTGGCCGTGGCTGCCGGAAATGATCCCGACACGATCGTGGCCATTGATCGGGCTGTGCGCGAGGATGTTGTGAAAGCCAAACTGGTGGGTGACGAGAAGGCGATCCTGCGAGTTTGTGAAGAATATGCCATCGATCCGTCACGGTTCGAAATCGTATCCGTTCACAATCCTGATGAGGCATCCATTGAAGCAGTCCGGCTCGTCCGTGAGAAAGAAGCTGATATGTTGATGAAAGGGCTTGTCAAAACGGCGACCTACATGAAAGCCATTCTGAATCGGGAAACCGGACTAATTGACGAGGATGGTTTGCTCAGCCATGTGGCGGTCATGGAAATTCCTGCCTACCCGAAACTATTAATCATTGCTGATGCAGCGATCATTCCAGCGCCCGACCTGGATCAGAAGGTCCGGATTCTGGAATACGCCATTGAAGTTGCCGAAGGCCTGGGCATCATGATGCCCAAGGTCGCGCTGGTTTCTGCCACGGAAACCATCAGTTTCAAGGTCCAGTCGTCCGTTGATGCCGCTGTAATTACGGCCATGACGCAGCGCAAACAGATTAGCGGCGCCATCGTCGACGGTCCGCTGGCGCTCGATGTCTCCATTTCACCCGAACATTGCAATATCAAGGGACTGGTTAGTCCCATTCATGGTGAGGCTGACATCCTGATATTCCCCAACATTGAAACGGCGAATACCTTCTATAAATGTTCCACTCTTTTAGCCAAAGGTATGGCCGCATCAATGGTAGTCGGTACCACAGCGCCAGTTGTGTTAACCTCCCGTGCAGACGAGGATGAGTCAAAATTCTTTTCAATCGTCCTTGCTGCTCGTATCGCAGCCAAACGATTTTTTGAGGTATAGGTCTGAGGGATGTCAACAAAACGTATCAGAAAACCTTTATCTGATAAGCCTCCGGTCAAACGGACGCTGGAGATCGTGACTATTCCCGATTTGTGCAAGGGGACAACATGCCGGATCTGTTTGGTCTTTTGTAAAAATGACGTTCTGGATTTGACAACTGAAACGTTCAATGTCCAGGGAAACCATTACGTGCAGGTTGTAGCTGATGATCGCTGCGACGAGTGTCTCGACTGTTACAGACACTGTCCTGAATTTGCGATTTTCTTCCGATCCAGATCAGCCGGACCGTCCAAAACGGATAAGAACGATGCCACATGATACCGTCCTGACCGGCACATATTTCATGATGGGCAACCACGCCATCGCCGAAGGCGCGCTGGCCGCCGGGTGCCGCTTTTTCGCGGGCTATCCCATCACGCCAAGCTCAGAGATCGCCGAGCGGATGTCTTTTCGTCTTCCACAAATAGGCGGTAAATTTATCCAGATGGAGGACGAGATCGCCTCGGCAACGGCGTGTATTGGCGCGTCGTATGCAGGTCTTAAATCCATGACCGCCACATCCGGTCCCGGCTTCTCGCTGATGAACGAGTCGATCGGACTGGCCGTGATGACTGAAGCACCCATGGTGGTGGTGAACGCCATGCGGGCGTCGCCCAGTACAGGCCAGCCAACCAAAACGGGGCAGGGCGACGTGATGCAGGCCAAGTGGGGATCGCACGGCGATTACGAGGTGATCGCCCTGGCGCCCGCCTCGGTGCAGGATTGTTTCGACATGATGATTGATGCTTTCAATCTGTCCGAACACTGGCGCGTGCCGGTGTTCATCCTCTCGGATGAAACCGTCGTGCACCTGAAGGAGCGGCTCATAATTCCGCCTGCCAGTCGCATCCACCTGATTAATCGCAAGAAACCGAAAGGATCTCCCGATACCTACAAGCCTTTCCTGCCGGGCAAGGACCTGGTTCCGCCCATGGCCACGTTTGGCTCGTCCTACCATTTTTACGCTTCGGGTCTGACCCACGATGAGCAGGGGTATCCCGACATGGATGCTGATGCACAGGAAATCCTCGTCCGGCGTCTCAACGACAAGATCCGTCTGCACCGGGATGAAATCGTCCAGATCGAGGAATACGCGATGGAGGACGCGGAGATTGGGATCATCTCGTACGGTATCAGCGCACGCAGCGTTAAAGGCGCGGTGAGAGAGGCTCGTAAATCGGGACGCAAAGTTGGTATGATGCGCCTGAAAACGATTTGGCCGTTCCCGGACACAGCTGTACGGAGTCTGGCGAAAAGAGTAAAGCGGATTGTCGTGGTGGAGCTCAATTACGGACAGATCATCCACGAGGTTGACCGGTTTACCGGTTCGACTCCCGTGGATTTGCTGGCGCGTCCCTCTTCAGAGCCCATCCATCCAAATGAGATCCTTGAGGTGATCGGCAAATGAAACGGGACATATTGACAGCGTCCGGCCATCCCCTGGCCGAGTGGATTCGCGGAGAACGTTTGCCTTTTCTCTTTTGTTCGGGCTGCTCGATCGGTTCAAGCGTGGCTTGTCTGACGCGCGCTTTCAGCCGCGCAGTGACCAATCCTGACAATCTGGTCGTTGTGTCAGGCATCGGGTGCACGGGCCGGGCCAGCGGATATTTGCGAGCCGGTACATTTCACACCACCCACGGCCGCACCATTCCCTTCGCTACAGGCGCCAAATTTGCCAATCCTGATCTGGATGTGGTGATTTTCACCGGCGACGGGGATATGGCCGCCATCGGCGGCAACCATTTGATCCACGCGGCACGGCGGAACATGGGTATCACCGTCATTTGCGTCAACAACCACATTTACGGGATGACAGGCGGTCAGATGGGGCCAACCACACCGCAGGGTGATGTGAAGACCCAGTCCACGCCTTACGGCAACATCGAGCCGACCTTCAATCTGGTATCTTTGGTCGCCGCAGCAGGCGCGACGTACGTCGCGCGCTGGACGGCTCGTCACCAGATTCGCATGGAGGATTCCATTGTCTCGGCGATTCAACACGCGCGTCAGTATGGCATGGCGTTCATCGAAGTTGTCTCGGTTTGTCCGACCTATTTCGGTAAATACAACAAACTGGGCGAAGCGTCCGACATGCTTAAAACATTTGATTCCATTACTACGGTTGTCGAACCGTTAACTGTATCGCCCCACGATGCGGTCTCTGATTTGTCTTCCATTGTGTGCGGTGAATTCGTCCGCCGCGAATCAACCGAATTCACCCGAGCCTATCAGGAAATGACGGACGTCATTCAAAAGGAGTCGGGTGCATGACGTGGAAAGGTGACAGACTGAGCGTCCGGTTTGCTGGAGCGGGTGGGCAGGGGCTCCAAGCCGCGGCTGCGATATTGGGTGAATCTTTGGTCCGCAGCACCGACTTCTTTGTTTGTCAGGCCCAGAATTACGGTCCGGAATCACGAGGTGGGCTGTCCTACTCCGATTTAATCATCTCTCGAAACGAAATCGATTTTCCAAAGATTCAAATTCCCGATGTGTTGGTTCTCATGTCCAATGAGTCGTATTTAAAGTTCCAACGTCCAATCATGGATGGCAGTATTTTAAGATTGATCATTGATCCAGACATGGTGCCGGTTAAACAATCGGCCATCCGAAAAATATCTGTACAGACACATCTGATTTCAGCAACTCTAGCATCCGAGGCGATCTTCGGAAACCGGATCGCAGCCAATGTGGTGCTGGTCGGCGCCATCCACGCGATCCTCCAAATCGGAGATCAGAATGTCATCGAAGCTGTGTTACGCGATAAGTGGCCGGTTCTGGCAGATAAAAATGTGTCAGCCTTTCGAAAGGGAATCGATCTGGCAACGGAGAATCTGAAGATATGAGCGGTTCTGAATCGGACATCCGCATCGGTGTGTTTATCTGCGGTTGCGGACTCAACATCGCTGCGTTTGTCGATATCGAGAAGGTAGCCGAACAAGCCCGCGCGCTTGACGATGTCGTCATCGTCGATACGAATAAATACAGCTGCAGCGAAACAGGTCAGACATCCATCCGGAACGCCATTCGTGAGCACAAGCTGAACAGGGTCGTGGTGGCGTCGTGCTCGCCCAAGCTTCACCTCGAGACCTTCATGGCGACCACTGAGTCGGCGGGCGTCAATCCCTATCTCTTTGAGATGGCCAACATCCGTGAGCACTGCAGCTGGGTACACCAGCGGGAGCCGGAGAAAGCCACAGAAAAGGCATTCGAGCTGGTGGAGATGGCAGTGGCCAAGGTCCGTCTGCTCGAACCGCAGACCCGTCCTGTGGTCCGTATCACGCCCGAGACAATGGTGATCGGCGGCGGCGTGGCCGGCATCCAGGCAGCGCTCGACCTGGCCGACTCCGGATACCACGTCTACCTGGTGGAAAAGTCACCCACCATCGGCGGCATCATGGCACGG
>CAZDVF010000253.1:0-4496 GCA_964508725.1 uncultured bacterium
TCGATGGTCGTCACCCCGGCGGTGGACCCGGGGATAAACACCGTGACCTGCCCCTCCTGCAATCCGGAGGACGCAAGCACGTCGCTGACTTGCGGCGTCAGGTCGAGGATATCGTTTCGACCCCGGGTGGAAATGTGGATGGTTTCCGTCTGAATGTTCATCTTTCATCCATGCATTGACTCAGCGCATCGGACGGACCGAAAACCCGGGCGTAGCGCTCCAGGAATTCGGACGGCGCGTACCTGTGGTTCTGCGTGCCGCGCGTCTCGAGCACATACGCTGCGGCCAGGCTGCCCATGCGTCCGCATGGCTCCAGATCCAGTCCGTGCGCCATGCCCTTGATCAATCCGGAACGGTATGCGTCGCCCACACCCGTGGGATCGACAATCGCTTCCGGCCGGACCGGCGGAATGGTAAGGATGCCCTCAGCGGTTCGGATCTCTGATCCGTTCTCGCCCAGTGTCACCACCACGATTTTGCTCAATGAGAGGAGATCGGATCGCGCGCATCCCGTCTTCTTCAGGAACATCTCCTCTTCATACTCGTTCATAATCAGCAGCCGTGCGCCCTCTGCTCCTTTTCGGAGGGACGCGCCATCCAGATTCACAATCTGCTGACTGGGATCCCACACATAAGAGATACCGAACTCTTTGCACTCCGCGGCATGGCGGACCATGGCATCCGGCGCATTGGGCGAAATCACAGCCAGATCAACTTTGTCACGATACGATTCGATGGAACGCTTTCCCGCCTCGCGCATGGCGCCGACGTAGAAAAACACGATCTGATTTTCCCGCTGATCCGTATTGATGAAACACGACGCCGTGAACTCGTCTGCGATGGTGCGGACGCCGAAGACATCCACACCTGCTGTTTCGAGCGCTTGCCGGTACGAAGCAAAATCCTGTCCCACCGTTCCGAAGAGGATGGGCCGCTCGCCCAGCAACGCCAGATTGTACGCAATGTTGGCGCCCACGCCGCCGTGCTGCCGCGTCATGGAATCGACTAAAAAGCTCACGCTGATGCGGTCCAGCTTGTCGGGCAGAAAATGCTCTGAGAAGCGTCCGGAAAAGGACATGATGGTATCAAATGCAATGGAACCGGAGATGAGGATTCGCAAGGGTCAGGTCCTCCTGTAACATGTAGATTGGAGTAATCGGATTGTTAATGCTTGGACTGCACGTTCGGCACAATATAAAAAAAGTTGCCGGTAAAGGCAACTTGAATAGACGCTGGATAATCAAACGATCCCAAAAGGAGGATCCGTCATCCGCTCATGTCGCGTAAGAACAACAAATCCGTTTTCTGGGTATCAATCCGCAATCCGACAACCTAATGCGAATCGAAATATTTCAGGATCTGTTGTTTATCTGTTTCTGAAAAATCGCAATTCGAAATACCTTTTGTTTTCCATTTTATCCCATTCTTTATTCAACGCCTTCCATGGCTTCCATAACCTGCTTCACAATCTTTGGATGCAATATTTCACCCCGATGAAAAGGAAGTACGATTTTCTGACTATCTTTTTGATAAATTCGATGGCTTCCCTTGGAGCGCAAGAGAACGAATCCTGACTTGATCAGCATCGATTCCGCTTCGAGAGCTGTCAATCGTGGATTCCTAGGCAAAATCGACCTCAAATGTCGTATTCACAATTTCCTGACTCAAGGCATCCCGAATCTCTTCCTGGCTCATCGTTTCCAGATACAAGTCAATCGCTTCTTTGATATGATTCATCACTTCTTCAAAAGTGTCACCCTGGGAATGGCAGCCCTTGAGTTCCGGACAAAATGCATAATATCCGTTTTTGTCTTTTTCTATGACAACATTTACCTTATATTTCATCTCATGGTCTCCTACAACACAAACCGAATTGCCCTTATATGCGCCCTAACCTACTGATATTTTACCTGGACGAAATTAATATGCCAAGATTGTGATCAAAAAGCAAGCATAAAGAAAGCCCCGAAGGGCTGTCATGCAACACGGATATGATAGATCAAGACGGATATCCACGGTTCAAACATTATATCCGAAATTCGACATTCGCAATTCGCAATTCATAATTTAATCCCCACCTCCCCGTCCCACCAGAACCCGATCCGCCAGATTGCGTCAGTCCGGGATACTCCTTCCACATGATACGCATTGCACCGTTTCATCGACTGGAAGAAGCCATGTAACCCCCAGTGGATCGAGGGCTGATAGCGCACTTCGATCTTGACAGCGCTCCGTTTCTCCACAATGCCCGTAGGGAACGGTTCGGAGTACCCCTCTTCCACCGTATAGTCAAACCACGGCGTGTCAAACGGCGTATAGATACTGCCCTCGCCCATGCGCGTCTGGCTGTATTCCACGCGCCCCCGGAAGGACGCGCCAACCCACTGGGACAGCCCGACCTGCCATCGGTCAAAGTCATTGCCCAGAGGGTGGCCCAAAGGCGCATTGCGGTGTATGAAGGTTTCCCATGAATTGGGAGTTTTATAAGTTCGGTTCGTCACATGGACGTACTCAGCATCAACTGCTGAGCCGGGGAACAGATCGGCATATCGGGTGCCGACGATGAATCCAATTTCGCCAGGCTCCAGATCGCCCGGTCCGGTCTTTTCGATTTGGATGTCATCCAGCAGCAGCGAACCGTACAATTGCCACGTCTGCATGGGATACCCGATGATATCGATCGTGCCCAGCGTATTGCCCAGACCTGACTTGTTGAGCTGCGCGCCATGATAAAAGATAAAGGGATTCAGATACACCCAATCGAGATCACGATTCACGCCGCCGTACACGATCGCCTCAGAGACCGCAACCTGAAGACACCCTTGCCAAAACGACCCCTCCACACGATGCGCGGACACATACCGCTGCGCTGTACCTTCCTCCACATTCATGTCATCCATGCTTGAAACCAGATAATGATACCGGAACGGGCCCACAGATACGCGGAATGTGAACTGATCCAGCGGCCGCGCCAGATCGGAGAAGAGCAATGTGCCCGACCGTCCCGCTCCCCAGCGCAAGAAGTCCCGCCCGAACTTGAGCTGGAACCGGCCCCATTCGCCGGAGATGTATGCCTGCTCCGTATACCCCACAATGCCGCGCCATTTCTTGCCAACATACAGGGGATCATCCACCAGATACTGATCGAAATTGATACCGTTGTATACATGCACATGCCTGCCAATTGGCACGCTGATCCTGGTTCGATAAATGCCCCGATACTTGGTCTCATCCCCATTATTGTCCATATCTGCAATCAGATGCGTACCGACCTGGAAGGCCTCTCTTTCAAAATCCTGCCCGGTCAACGCCGCGATCTCGGGCCGGAATTCATCAGCCAGCCGCCCGATCCATCGTCCGGCTTTTTCGACGGCTTCAGGATTTTGCTGCAGGGCCGCAATCACCTCCGCCGCCTGACCGCGCGTGTACGGCCGGTTGATCAGGGGAAGCTGCATTCCATACCCAAGATCCTGAATTCGATCAATGTATTCATATGCCCAATGCCAGGAGGGGAGGGTTTCATGGATCTGAGCATACAAAAGGACAGGTAATATGAGGATCATCACGATAATAGATCTTCTCATCCCATTACACTCCAAAGTTTATCAATCCGCAATTCGACATCCAAAATACCCCCTCACGCCACTTTCGCATCCATCTCCTGGAATGAAAACTCCCACAATCCTGCTGTTTCCCTTGCATGCTCAATCGTCATGCCTACCAGATTGCCTTTCTCATCGATATCGATATAGATATTTTCTGAAATCTCTTTGGTTTCGGAAATATCATTCGTATTGAACTCCATATAGGCCGTATCTGTATCAGAAAAATACTTTACTTTCATATTATTTACTCCTCCCTGAATGAACGATCAAAGAAAGCGTTATGAACTGTCAAGCCATCCTCGAGTAATATCACTCTTAAATATTTGCCTGACTCTTCAATCTTTGCCCATTTTCTAATGCGTCCATCAGATTGTACGGCCGTTCTCGATGGATGCCGAAGGACGTATTCTATCCACTCATCCTTGATGATTTCCCGATCCGGCCTTTTCCTTCTCCATTTAAAATAATTCGTTTCTTTGTAATCCATGCGCCTATTCTATCCGAGATTCGACACCCGACAACCTGACATTCGTAATGTCTTTATACCGATATTCGACGTCAGAAATTTTGCCCTTGCGAACTTTGTAATACACCGTTACCTCCTTTTCCTCATAAAACCGTCCCTCCCATTCGGTTTTATACGAAAAAATAAAAATCTTACCTTCTGTCCCTGGCTTTACATCTACAGCTTGCCGGCCTTGGTTGAGTGTTATTTCGATCTCTTCCCGGCTTACTCCTCGCTGCGACATGCGTGACCGCAGATGAGCATGCAAGTCTTCGTCTTCAATCCGAATAGATTTCAATACTCAATTTCTCCTTGGCCTCTAACGATTCAAGCTTTTCTTTAACAGTTGAGAGCCCGCCGGGCCTCATAAGTCATTGATTTTATTA
>CAZDVF010000254.1:0-4486 GCA_964508725.1 uncultured bacterium
GTTGATTTCCATGGGCAGGTTGAGGTCGATGGAGAAATAGGCAGGGGCCAGTCCGCTGGTCACCACATCGGACGCCAAAATGTGAATGGCGAACCATGCCGCCCTTTCGAAGCCGTATTCCGGAACGATGAAAACCGGATCGGTGGTCATGGCCACGGCCTGATCGCCAATCTCGACGATGCCGACATCCACACCATTTTGTGGTGGAACCAGTACTGAAGAACGTTTGGCGCCAAGCCGGGGATAGATCAATTCTTCGAACACTTCGGGTGAAATCTTGCCGATATCGGGCAGTTTTGTTTTCATGTTTCTCCTTCAACGATGTTCTGGATCCAGGCCGAGCCGATGACGACATCCCTGTCATAAAATACAGCAAGCTGGCCCGGTGTGATAGCCCGTTGTGGCTGGTCAAAACGGATGTGAATCGATCCGTCCTCATGCGGCGTGAGGGTTGCGGGACGCGGACGGTGTTTGTATCGGATGCGCGTGTCAGCTCTGATGGGCTCGCGGAGACCATCCACAGCAATCCAATTTGGGTGGGCGGCTGTCAGGCCTTGGTG
This sequence comes from uncultured bacterium, assembly GCA_964508725.1. Taxonomy (GTDB): domain Bacteria; phylum Zhuqueibacterota; class QNDG01; order QNDG01; family DSAB01; genus CAZDVF01. Next base: position 561 of record CAZDVF010000254.1, read on the forward strand.
ATAGAGGGCCGTATCCTTCCCGACTGTGATGGTGTTGGTTTTTGCGTCGATCCGCGAGATGTAGACAGGGTGACCCAGGGCGATTCCCAGACCCTTTCGCTGACCAATGGTAAATCCTGCAATCCCTCCATGCTCTCCCAAAACACATCCCTTTTCGTCTTGAATTTCACCCGGCTGATTTGCGTCGGCGTTCTCCTTTCTGATAAAACTTATCACATCGCCATCGGGAATGAAACAGGCTTCCTGGCTTTCGGTTTTCTGTGCCACAGGCAGGCCAAACCGGGTGGCGTATTGACGGATTTTCGTTTTTGAAAAACTGCCGATAGGGAAGAGCGTGCGCTGCAGCACATCCTGACCGAGGCGAGCCAAAAAATAGGACTGGTCTTTGCCCCTCTCGGTTCCACGCCTCAGGAGAAATCGTCCGGAAGTTGGATCATGTGACACCTTGGCGTAATGACCGGTAGCTACATATACGGCACTCAGCGCGTCCGCTTTCTGGATCAGAGAGTGGAACTTGATGGTCGGATTACACAATGCGCACGGATTGGGCGTGCGGCCCTGAAGGTAGGATGAGACGAAATAGGTCATGATCCGATTCCTGAAATCAGAGCGCAGGTCGAGCACTTCAAGCGGGATATCCAGTGTGTCAGCCACGGCCCGGGCATCGCGCAGATCCTGCGCTTTGGCGTGCGATCCGGAATCGTCGGAAAAGCGCATGCTCACACCAATGACGTCGTACCCCTTCTCCTTCAGAAAGGCTGCGGCGACAGCCGAGTCAACGCCGCCGCTCATGGCTACGATAACGCGCTTTTCAAGCATAGGTCAGCATGCGTTCCAGAGCCGTTTTGGCTCGACTGGCAATGTCTTCCTGAATCTGGATTGTGTGCTGTGTTTTGAGAAGCGCCAGGTAGATATCTTCCAGCCGGGTGACTTTCATGCCACGACATGTTTTGGCCGGCCCTGCTGAAAGAAAGGTCTTGTTCGGATTTTCCTTCTTCAGCCTGTAGAGTATGCCCTCTTCGGTTGCCACCAGAAAGGTATCGGCCGTCGATACCCTGGCCACACGCACCATGCCGCCGGTCGAGAGCACCTCGTCGGCCAGATCAATGACATCCGAATGGCATTCGGGATGGACCATGAGCACTGCGTCAGGATAGGCCGCTTTCGCTTGCGCCACCTCGTCCGGATCAAACCGGTTGTGTACGTAACAAAATCCATCCCAGGGGATGATGGTTTTCTCTGTGAAACGCTGGACATAGGCTGCCAGATTCCGATCAGGTGTGAAAATGATCTTATCCGCCTCAATATTTTGAACAACCTGGACGGCATTGGCTGATGTGCAGCATACGTCGGATTCGGCCTTGACCTCAGCGGTTGAATTAACGTACGTCACCACCATGGCGTCCGGATGCTTTGCTTTGAGCACCTTAAGGCTTTCCACGTCAACCATCTGCGCCATGGGGCAGTCAGCATCCAATCGGGGAAGGAGGACGGTTTTGTCCGGAGACAGGATTTTCGCCGTTTCGGCCATGAATTTGACGCCGCAGAAAACGATGACAGGATTGGATGTCCGGGCAGCTTGTTGTGAAAGTCCCAAAGAATCGCCCAGATAATCGGCAAGGTCCTGAATCGCTCCGGTCTGATAGTTATGCACCAGCAGGACGGCGTCCAGCTCATTCTTGAGCCGGCCGATTTCCTGAACCATTTTTTGTTGATTGATCTTCAAACCACTGGCTCTGCCAGTGGTTCTCGATCCTAAACTGGTCAGCACTGACGTGCCTACTTTGAATCCACCGCTACGCGGTGAATTCAAAGCCACCCGCTTTGCGGGTGGTCGTTTACTCATGTGGTTTCCTTTCTCGCCGGAGCCAGAGATCGGAGATGGGCGATGGCTTGTCTAACTGTCTCGATGGTGCGGTCAATGTCCTCTTCTGTCGTGAAGCGCCCCAGGGTCAGACGGAGGCTGCCCCGCGCCAGATCCCGCGGCAGGTTCAGGGCCAACAGTACGTGAGACGGATCAGTGGAACCCGAGCTGCATGCTGATCCGGTGGAGGCTGCAATCCCCTCCATGTCCAGATGCATCAAGAGCGCTTCTCCTTCCACATTCTCAACGCTGAAGTTAAGGTTGTTGGCAAGGCGTTGGCTGGGATGTCCATTCAGGTGAATTCCTTCTGTGTTGCGCCGGACTCCTTCCCAGAGACGGTCGCGGAGCCGTCCAATAGCCTGGTTTTCGTCCTTCATCTCCTGCGCGGCGATCTCGGCAGCCCGACCCAGGCCTATGATTCCGGGGACGTTGTGGGTTGAACTGCGCCGGCCCGATTCCTGAGCGCCTCCATGCATGAAGGATTCAAATGGCGTGCCGTGTCGCAAATAGAGCGCTCCAACCCCCTTGGGTCCATTGAATTTATGGGCGGAGAGCGAGAGCAGGTCGATGTGCATGCGATCGACGTCAATGGGAAGATGGCCGCATGTCTGAACCGCATCCGTGTGGAAGAGAACGCCACGCTGATGTGCAATTTGTCCGATTTCCTCGATGGGCTGAATGGTTCCCAGTTCATTGTTGGCGTGCATCACAGTGATGAGACAGGTTTTGTCTGTGATGGCGCTCTGGACCGCTGATGGATCGACAAGGCCATTTGAATCCACCGGCAGATAGGTGACTGAAAAGCCCAAGGACTCCATGAAGCGGCAGGTGTGGAGCACGGCGTGATGCTCGATCTGAGAGGTGATGATGTGATTCTTCCTGCCACGCATGGCGAAACCCACACCTTTGATCGCGGCGTTATCCGCTTCTGAACCGCCGCTGGTGAAGATGATGTTCTGCGAATCGGAACCCAGGAGCGAGGCGACGTTTTGTCGAGCCAGTTCTACCGCCTCAGACGCTTCCTGCCCAAAGCGATGGATCGATGATGGATTGCCGAAAAGTGAATCGAACGCCGGGATCATGGCGTCACGAACGCGCGGATCCACTGGAGTGGTGGCGGCGTAATCTAAGTAGATGCGCATTCTTTTTGTCCTTGATTAATGAATCGCTGAATGAGATTGACATCGCTCCAATTGATGTCGACGAATTGCTCGAGTGAGATGTCGTCCAGAATGGATTCGATTGTCTGGCTCAGGTTTTTCCAGAAGGTACGGGGGCTACATGTTAGGGCTTGAGGGCAGACGGCCTGGACGTTTTCCTCCAGACATCGGCTGACAGAGATACTGCCTTCAAGCACACGTATGACATCCCCGATACTGATTTGTGCCGGTGGACGATTGAGCTGATATCCACCACCTGGACCGCGGATGCTTTCCAATAGTCCCTCTCGACGTAATTTGGTCATGATCTGCTCGAGATAGCGAATAGGAATCTGTTCATCACAGGCGAGCTGGCGAATCGAGACCGGACTATCTCCATAGCGAGCAGCCAGATGAGACATTGCACGAACTCCGTATCGTCCTTTTGTCGAGAGCCGAAATGACATGGCATGTCCGGTTAATCTTCGTAAACACAAGTCGTGTCGGGAAAATATACAAAATCCGACTGTTTTTGTCAAGAATTGACTTTTTGAATTTTTCAACAAAAAAGCTTGACATAAATGAAAATTGTATTAAATTTAATTTACATTCAACAGTGATGATGCAGCAGTGAAGCAGATGAAAGAATGGAGAATCATAATCTGGCTTAATCCCGCGCACCAAGTAGTCTCATCATCTGATTAACTAATCTCATATATTTTCGTATTACGTTCCCTTCAGTTGATCCGAATGGATTGTGGACGCCAATGTCGGATTCACTCTCAATCCTAACCAATACTGCGTAGGTTTTTTTGAGCAGTCAATCCAATTTATAATTTCCGTGCTTTTCTTCATTTTTAGCTTCATATATTGTCTTCATTTTGATGGAGTATTCAACCGATGCCTTGGTTTGATGTTGTAAA
>CAZDVF010000255.1:0-4479 GCA_964508725.1 uncultured bacterium
GCGGGCGTGGGCGGTTTTTTTGAATTCATCAAGGGGCGGGTCGTGATTCCGGCTGACGGGTCGCTGCCCCGATTCAAGAAGACGATCTGGCACGAACTGGTGCACGTGTTTCAGCGCAGTTACACGCGGCGCATCCTCCGCGATCACCGCATTCTCAATCGGTATATTCCCCTCTGGTTTGTTGAGGGGCTGGCCGAGTACTGGTCCGAAGGCTGGGGCCGCGACGCCGAGATGGTCATCCGCGACGGCGTGCTCAATAACAACCTGGTCCCGATCCAGCATCTCGGCTATATTTCCGGAACCTACCTGATGTACAAGGAAGGGCAATCCATTCTGCAGTACGTTGCCTCAGAGTTCGGCGATGAAGAGATTTTGCGGATTATGCAGAACATCTGGAAAGCCGACCGGTTCTCCGAGGTCCTCAAGATCACGTTGGGACTGGATGCAGAGGAGCTGAACGAGGCGTGGATGTACCATCTCAAGAAAACGGTTTATCCCCTTCTCAGTCAGAACGATTTGCCCCGGATGGTCACAACCCGCGTTACGGACAAGGGATACAATACCCTGCCGGTTTTTTACCGGGACAGCACTGCCGCCAGGACAGTGTTTATGGCCAATCGGGATGGATATTCCAGCATCTATATCAAGACCATTGCGGATGATAAGTCCGATAAACCAGCGCTGTTGATCCGCGGTGAGAAAACGCCCGAAGTGGAATCGTTCCACTTGGACAAGAGCCGGATAGACGTAGACGCCTCGGGCCTGCTTGTCTTTGCAGGCAAGCATGGCGCCCGGGATGCTCTCTTCATCTACAGCATCCCGGAGAGAGAGATTATCCGTCGGTTTCAATTTGACGACATCGTCTCCCTCTATTCGCCGGCCTGGTCACCCGACGGCAGGTCTATTGCTTTTTCGGGTCTTGACCGCGGCGGGCAGAGTGACCTCTATTTTGTTGATGTGGAGACAGGCGGCCTTCAGCGGCTCACAAGAGATGATTTCGAGGATCGTGATCCGACCTGGTCGCCCGATGGCCGACTTCTTGTGTTCAGTTCCGACCGCTCCCATCTTGGTCATGAGGGATACACCAATCTGTTTGTTTTTGATATGAATGACGGATCGGTCCGATATGTGACCAGTGGACCATTCAGAGACGAAAATCCCGCATTCTCTCCGGGCGGACAGTACATCGTGTTCTCCAGCGATCGAAACGGCGTCCCCAATATCTGGGTAATTGAATCAGGTCAGAGAGGTGAAACCTCCAGCACGATTCGACCTGTGATCTCACTCTATGACACAGCTCCTGACGTCACGATACCTGCCCGGCTGAAGCAGGCGACTGACTTTGCAACTGGCGCTTTTTTCCCATCCTGGACCGACAGTCTGGGCCTGATCTTCACGGCGTATGAGAATTTTGGATTTCAGATCCGTTATATCGATGATGTCCTCAGCACTCTGTCCGATCGAGAGCCGGCAAAGGCTGTCACGCTGGTCCGTTCCGATACGGCATGGACATTCCCCCGCATCCGTGCCGCTTCACGCACCAGCAGGGTTCGCTACAAGCGGCGGTTTACCCTGGACATCGCCCAGAGCGCCGTGGTGCAGGATCCCATCTACGGCACGGCCGGCGGCGGACAGGTGATGATCTCGGACATGCTGGGAGACGAGCAGTACTATTTCCTGCTTTTCAACAATGCCCGTACGTCATCCGAATTCTGGGACGGTTTTAATTTTGCGGCCACGCGCGTTGATCTCAGCCGCCGGATCAATTACGCCCTGGGGCTCTATCGACTGGCAGGCCGCTATTTCAATTATTACGAAGGGTACTTTTACGAGAGCCGGTACGGAGGCCATGTCTCGGTCAGTTATCCTCTGAATACGTTTGAGCGAATCGAAACCCAGATCAATATCCGCCATTCAGACAAGGACAGGTACATGTTGTCTGGATCCAGACGGGCTTTCCTTGTGTCCAATTTTATTTCATACACGAAAGACAACTCCCTTTGGGGACCCACAGGCCCTCTGGACGGCGAACGGTTCAACATCACCCTGGGCAACACAGTGGATGTGCAGCACGCCAACGTGAGTTTCACCACGGTGATGGTGGACCTGCGCAAGTACTTTCGGCTGGGATTCCGGACCGCGCACGCCGTGCGTGTCTGGGGGCAGTTCAACCAGGGCAAGGAGGCCCTGCCCTTTGTCATGGGCGGATCGTGGGATCTGCGCGGGTACCGTCTCTGGTCACTCTGGGGGCCGAAGCTCGTCATGATTTCCAATGAGCTGCGCTTCCCGCTTCTCGACCAGCTTTATCTGGGCTTTCCCTTTGGCGGACTCGGATTCAGCTCCATCCGCGGCGCGCTCTTTGTGGATGCCGGCAATGTGTGGGACAAGCGGTTCGGCGATTGGAAGGGCAGCTTCGGGTTCGGCGTGCGTCTGCGTTTCGGCGGGTATCTGGTCCTCCGCCTGGATGTGGGGCGCAAAACCAATTTCAAAACTATTGAGCGGGAAAATTTCACCCAGTTCTTTTTCGGGTGGGATTTTTAGGTAAGGATCTTTGCGTATTCATTCTCAGACAGAATTGCATAACGGCGAGAAGAGCCATCCCATTTATTTCAGGAGACACCCATGCACCGACACCCTCTTTTACTTGATCACAGCCGATGCGGCCTGCTGGTTGTGGATATCCAGGAGAAGATCCTTTCCGTCATGGCGCAGCCTGATCTGGTGGTGGAGAATAGTGTAAAACTGATCCGGGGATTCAAGCTGCTGGAGTGTCCCATCTTCGTGACAGAGCAGTATCCCGCCGGTTTGGGTCCGACTGTTACGCCAGTGGCCCAGGCGCTGGAGAGTGTCCAGGTCCTGGAAAAGATCACATTCAGCTGCTGCGGCATTGAGGATCTGGTCCGCTCCCTGCGGTCGAGCAAGATTGAACAGATCGTGCTTTGCGGCATCGAGAGCCATGTCTGCGTCTGGCAGACAGCCATGGATTTGCACCACAATGATTTTCAAACTTATGTGGCCTCTGATGCGGTTTCGTCCAGAAAATCAACAGATTTTGAAACATCTCTCACGCGGATGATGTCGCACGGTATTCTGGTCACGACTACTGAGATGGTGCTGTTTGAACTGGCAGAGCGGGCCGGCACCGACACATTCAAAGCCATTTCCAGACTGGTGAGATGACACCATGCGGGCGGAGCATGCTGCACCCCTGCATCAAGACATGTTTAATGCCATATCCAAACTGGTGAAATGACTGAACCTTATGCCTCTGCGCGGCTTACAAATCGCTTGTATTTGAGATGAAAATTGATTATTTTCAAAATGTAATGGTAAGGCACGATCTTTTTACATGGATCTTGCGCACATTCGTATTACTGTTCTTTGTGTCTGTTTCGCTATGCGTTGCAAGCGGAATGTCGGATGAGGATCTGATTGTGTTAACCTGGACTCCTAATCCTGAACAGGATGTGGTCGGATATCGAGTCTATATCGGCAAACAACCGGACGTGTATGACCGCTGGGTGGATGTGGGTGGGAATACAGCCTATTTACTCAATGATTTCCAGATAGAGGAGGGGACGTTCCATTTTGCTGTTGCAGCTTACGACCGTGATGGCAATGAGAGTGCGCTTTCGGAGGATGTCCCGTTTCTTTTGCATGGTGCATCGCAAGTTTCACAGACGGTGCGGCTTTATCAGAATTTTCCCAATCCCTTCAACGGGCTGACCCGTATCTGGTATTTTCTTCCCGAATCGCGATACGTACGCGTGTGTATTTGGGATGCAGTGGGTCGGGAAGTGGATGTGCTTTTCGACATGGTTTCTGAATCAGGCATGCGCACACTGGTCTGGGACGGACGCGATCGGTCCGGACTTCAAGTTGCCAGTGGATTTTATGTTGTGACACTCGAATTGAGCGATCTTCGACTCGAGCGAAAACTGGTGTATTTGCGATAATCATTGACATGTTCAATTTCACTTAGGCGGTGTAGTCAATCAATCCTTTTTAGGGAGGCATATGAGGATGAAACGCATCAGCTGGATTCTGGCAGGACTTATGGTGATCAGCGCCAGTCTCTACGGACAGACGACCACACAATACGTTAAACCCAATAAGGAGAATATTAGGATATCACCCAACGGCAAGAAGATTGGAGAGATGTTCAGCGGAACACGCGTTAAGGTCCTTGAACGCCAGTCAAACTGGGTGAAAGTGCAATTTTCCGGTTGGATCTGGGAGCCATCATTGATATCCGATTCGACCAGTAGTCCCCACGTCTCGGCGCCATTGCTCTGCGACAGCGTCGGCGTGGCGAAGTAGTCGTCGCCCGCGCAGATCGTGACGTCAGACATGGGATTGACGATGGGGGCCCGATCGACGGTCAGCGTCCACGTCGTGGCGTCCACGCCGCAGGGATTCTCGACCTGGAGCGAGAGTTCGTAGTAGCCGCCCGGCACACCGAGCCACTCGATCGCGTCG
>CAZDVF010000256.1:0-4437 GCA_964508725.1 uncultured bacterium
CGGAGCATCGATCCCGCCTTGATCTTCGTGAAATCGGTGCGCCAGCTGCCGGCGGGATCCCACGAGCGCTCGATGGTGCCGAAAAGGTTATTGTAGTTGGGTGCGGTCTCGATGATGATGGGCGCGCGTTTGGTCTTTGAATTGTCCACCACGCAATTGATTTTGTATACAAGAAACGGATCCACAGTCCCCTGCTTTGGAACAGAAAAGAGCGCCATCCGGGGCTGGTCACCCTCTTTCTCTTCCTCTTTTTTGAATAAATGGATGTGTTCCAGTATGTGCTCCTGGACAGTATCCAAATAGCAGTGGACGCGCCGGCGGTCGTATTTTTTTCTCAGTCCGTTGATGTGTGACAGGATCGTCGGTTTGGCGGCGTCCTGCTCCAGTTTTTGCAACAGTTCGTTGGTTTCTTTTTCCATCTCCTGCTGCTGGGATGCAATTTGTTCCAGGTCTTCCATGTAGTCGTCGTGCTTCTTGCGGAGTGCGTCGACCGTGTCTTGATCAATTTTTCCCTGGGCAATGAGCTCTCCCACGTTCTGCCACGGCACGACATTCCCGTCGATGACCGGGAAAAGCTCCGGTCGCGTGACCAGACCGGCCTGCACCTGGACAAGCGACAATCCATCCTGCTGGACCTTTTTCTCGAATGACTGCACTGCTGCCTGCACCTTGGTTTTGTATCCTTCGACGATTTCTTTTCTTCGGATTTTGTGACGGTCGCTTTCGTAGATCTGGGGGATGTGTTTGCGCAGCGACAGGATCAGCTTGTCCATGTCGGCGGCGAATCTTTTACCCTGTCCGGCAGGCAGGGTGATGGCCGACGGCGCGTCGGAATCGGAAAAGTTGAACACGTAGCAGATGTCGTCGGGTGTCGGACTTTTAGAATCCATCTGCTCAAGGAGTTTCTTGATCGTTGTGGTTTTTCCTGTTCCGGTCAGCCCGGAGACGTAAATGTTGTACCCGTGGCTCTTGAGGTTGAGTCCCAGCCGGATGGCTTTGAGGGCCCGCTCCTGGCCGATGATCTCCTTGCTGGGTTGAATGTCCGCAGTGCTTTCTACACCAAAGACACCGGGATCGCATGTCCATCGGAGTTGATCAGTTGAGACTTTGAATGCGTCAGAAGAAGATGTCGGCATAGTCCAATCCTCCCGATTGCCGGCGATAGAAGAGGTGAATTCTTTACTTTCCGATGATAGTGTACGATTTCTCCGGTCAAGAATCAAGAAGAAAATCACAAGAGAGTTGGAAGTCGATAAAAAATTTGTTATGTTTTGGTGTGACTCACACGAATTCATCTCATCCACATTCTTGGCGTCTGATCGACGTTCTCAGCGCAGCAACCGAGTATCTTGCAAAAAACAACATTGACAGCGCGCGTCTGAACGCTGAACGCCTGCTCGCACACGTGCTCGGTATAACGCGTGTCGACCTCTATCTGCGTTACGCGCAGCCGCTGACAGAAACCGAGCGCGACGCGCTGAAGGATCTGCTGCGCAGAAGGGCTTCATGCGAGCCGCTTCAGTACATCCTGGGCGAGACGGAATTCATGTCTCTGCCCTTCCGTGTGACGCCCGATGTGCTGATTCCCAGACCCGAGACAGAAATCCTCGTCGAGCGGGCAATCGATTGGATCCGATCCTCTCGGAAAGAAGGGGAAGACTTGACCTGTCTCGATATCGGGACCGGCAGCGGCGCCATTGCCGTGAGTCTGGCGTATTTGTGCCCTGCGCTCCAGGTCTGGGCTGTGGATAAGGAAGCTTCCGCGTTGGACGTGACGCGGCAAAACGCAGAAACCAACAGTGTGATCGAGCGTATCCGCATCATTCAACTTGACGCGGAGCAGCCGGATTTCTCCCAGAAACTGGAGCGCAGGTTCGACATAGTCGTTTCAAATCCGCCGTATGTGTCGCGAATCGAACTTGAATCGCTTCAGACAGAGATCCGCGAGCACGAACCCAGAGCCGCTCTTGACGGCGGCGAAGACGGACTCAGATTCTACCGGGCGCTGGCTATGTTCCTGCCCACAATCCTGAATCCAAGTGGACGCTGTTTTCTGGAGATCGGGGCGACCCAGGCCGAGACGGTTTCGCGTATCCTCCTCGCGCATCATACATGGACCATCGAGGTCATTCAGGATCTGGCCGGTATGGATCGGGTGCTGGCGCTGTCCAATCAAATGTGAACGGGTGATCCCTCAAGAGTGTGAAGAAATTCCGCTTGATTTCGAGAAGGTGAATCCGTAGATTTGAGATGAAAGATTAGTTCAATATTTTCAAAGAGATTGTCCATCGTTTTTCCAGCAACACATTCCATACCCCGGAACGGAAGGTGAATCAATCCATTCAGCAGTTGATCGATGCGGGCCGCATCACAGCGGCGCTGGGACTGCAGAACACCCATTCGGGGAATCTGTCGGTTCGAGACGGCGACGTCATGCTGATCACCCGCAGTGGTTCAATGAAAGGGCGTTTGACTCCAGAAGACATTGTTCTTGTGCTCCTGGATGAACCTGATCCCCGGCGGTTCGGCGCATCGACCGAGGCGGGCACGCACCGGCGCATCCTCCTCTCTGCTGGTGCGGTGATTCACGCGCACGCGCTGCACGCCATCCTGGTGGCCGAGTCGTGCGACGTCATCGTTCCGGTTGACTGGCTCGGCAGACGATTTCTGGGACACGTCCCAGTTGCCAGTTTCGAGAATCCCGTCGGGTCGGCCGAGATGGAAGAGGCTATCCCGCGGTTTCTGGTGGATTCCCCGGCAGTGGTTGTGCGAACCCACGGCCCTTTTGTCCGCGGGAACAACCTGGGCGAAGTTATGGTCCGCCTGTCGGTCCTGGAGGCATCGGCTCAGACGCTGTGGACCCTCCGGCTTCTGGGTGTTGCACAGCCGGCGCTGACGTTTCTGCCCGATGCTGGAGAAATCCCGGATCTGTTCAACTCCGCAGGAAATGGTGATCCTCCTCCTGATTTCAGGGAAGCGGCCGCTGACCTGTTTCGGTTCCGCCTGTCGCCGGCGGGCACGGGAACCATCAGTGTCCGCACATCTCGGGGATTCGATTTGGCGCCGTGGGCATCGGTCCCGGATGGTTTGCCTCTTCTCGTCCAGAGAGAAGGAATTGAACCGGCCGGAGGCGACTTCATCCAAATCCTGCACAGGGAAGTCTACACACAAACCGGATCGGGGTCTGTCCTTCTCTGCCACGTGTCGGAGGTGGTGGTTCAGTCGATTCTCGTCCACATGAGCGAAGAGCGGACCTTTATCCCCATTGACGCCGAGGGAAAGCTGCTCTATCCGGAAGTGCCTGTCCTGCCGCCCGATACTGATCCGGCGGAGATGGTCCGCGCCGCCGCTCGGCACAAGATGGTTCTGATCGCCGGGCTGGGCGTCCTGGCTGTCGGCAGCTCCTTGAATGAGACGCTGCATCACGTGTCGTCCATGCGGCAGATGGCGATTCTGAAAACACAGACCGAACTGGCGGCGCGATGTGGCGCGTCCGACGATACAACATCTGATCCACCCCAAACCAGGTTGCATAACGCATGAAAATCGCCCTGTTCATACCCTGCCTGACAGAGCATCTGTTTCCGCAGTCCGGGCTTTCGATGGTCAAAGTCCTCAAACGCCTGGGCCACGAGGTTGAGTATGTGGAGAACCAGACCTGCTGCGGCCAGCCGGGATTCAACTCAGGCTACCGCAAGGAGATTGTGTCTGTGGCCGAGCGGTTCATCCGCCTGTTTCAGGACAAGGAGGTTGTGGTGGCGCCGTCGGGAAGCTGCGTGGCCATGGTCCGCATCTTCTACGACGAGTTGTCCATCCACCCGGATCTTCAGCCGGGGCTGGACAGATTGAAATCCCGACTGTTTGAGTTCACCGAGTTTCTGGTGGATGTGCTTCACGTGTCCGACCTCGGCGGGCGCTTTCCCCACCGGATCACGTACCACGATTCGTGCCACCTGAACCGCGAGCTGGGGGTGCGCGAGCAGCCGCGGCAGCTCATCCGGTCCATCCGCGACATCGATTTTGTGGAGATGGAGAAGCCCGATCTCTGCTGCGGATTCGGGGGGACGTTTTCGTACAAGTTCGCCGATCTCTCGACAGCCATGGTGGAGCGAAAGTGCCGGTACATTGAAGCCAGCGGCGCGGAATACTGCATCGGGGCCGATTCGAGCTGCCTGATGAACATCGAGGGATTTCTGAGGAAACAGAAGATGCAGGCCAGGACCCTGCACATCGCCAATCTGCTGGCCAGGAGTCTGGGACTTTGACCGGCGCGGATGATTTGCCAGACGGAGAACATGGTTCTTCACGGATTTGTGTGGGTGAAATCGTTTCCGATCTTAGAAAACACAGACTTATGATACGTTTCACCATTTTCCGGGCGGTGATTGATCTTCAAACCACTAGCCCAGCTAGTGGTTCTCGATCCTAAACTGGACG
>CAZDVF010000257.1:0-4411 GCA_964508725.1 uncultured bacterium
TCCTAAACTGGACGGCAGATACCTGCCTACTTTAAGCCCCCAGGCTCCGCCGGGAGTCTTAAAGCCACCGCCTCTGGCGGTGGATCGTTTACTTTGCAGCCATGGATTTTACCTCCTATCCCTGATTTTTAATGTGAAGGTACTCCTCGGCACTTAATAGTTGATTGATGCAAAATGGTTTATTGTTCACAATTCAAATCGAGAAAAAAAAGATCGAAAACTTTTTATTGAATTGGAGTGTCAATAACATATGCGGGATCTATTTCGATGTTGTTTTAACTTAGCAGTTTTCTGACGAATTGAACACAGGAGCAACACTATGGGATCTCTACACACCATTTTTTCATTACAATGTTGTCATCTTGGCAAGTAAGGGCAATAAATTGGATGAATCGTCTGTTTACCCTAAGATCTGAGGAAACTGTTAATTGCTGGCGATCGTACAAAGCATAATCGTTATGTCAATTCACATAGGTGGATATCCTTTATGAGATTACCGGAATTGTATCACAGAATCATCGCACTCAATCCCGTCACGCGAAAGTGGGGTGACAAGTGGGGGAGATGGTCGGTTTGGGGATTGGGCGCCTTGATGGTTATTATCCTGCTTTCAACTCTGTTCGGATCCGAGAGCAATTCAGTGTCGCAGAATTATGTCGTGGTGCGACAGGGAGACTTCGAGGTTGATTTGGTGGAGACGGGTGATGTCGAAGCAGTTTCACAAGTTGTTATTTCGGCGCCGATGATGTGGGGGGCGAAACTCCAGGTCATCGATTTGATAGATGAAGGGACCATTGTCAAGAAAGATGATTTCTTGCTCCAGTTCGATGTCAGCGATTTGGATGATCAATTAAAGCTCAGAAAAGACCAGCTCGCTTCCCTTCTGGCCGATTTGGACAAGTTAAAGGCACAGCAATCTCTGACCATTTTCACTATGGACAATGCATTCAAGACCGCGGAATTCTCTTATGAGCAGGCCCAATTGCGTCTCGAGATGCGGCAGTTTGAGTCTCAAGCCAAGCAGGAAGAAGCACGGCTCCAACTCAAGCAGGCGGAGATTGACCTGGAACGAACGCGCAAGCAGCTTGAAAATCAGAAGATCATTCACAAGAGTCAGATTATTCAGCGTGAGACCGCCCTCAATGAGTCGAGGAACCGAGTGGCGTCAACTCAAGAGCGTATTGATCGGCTGAAGCTGACTGCTCCTACAGACGGCATGGTGGTCTATACGCAGTTACGCGGCGAACGTGTCAAGGAAGGGTATGAAGCACGACCAGGTTGGCCCCTTATGTCTATTCCCGATTTGTCGCGGATGCAGATCAAGCTCTTTGTTAACGAGGCTGACCGCCTGAAGCTGAAAACCGGACAAGCCGTAACGATCACACTTGAAGCTTATCCTGATACCGTGTTTACCGGAAAAATCCACGATGTGTCGCGTTTGGCACAGAATGTCACCGGAGCAGAAAATCTCAAGGGATTTGTCGTCTACGCCGCCATTGACGGTAGCGACCCGCGCCTTAAGCCGGGCATGACGGCACAGGTCCGCATTATTCTCGAGACACTTGAAGACGTGATGGTGGTCCCTGTCAGTGCAGTTTTTGAAGTCGAAAGCCAGCCGGTTGTGTTTCCTGTCGGTCGGACAAAACCGCACGCTGTCTATCTCGGACCGCGGAATGACGGTTTTGTCGTTGTTGAGAGCGGACTCACGCCCGGCATGAGACTGTCGTGCCAGAATCCTCTTGAAGAATCGGCTGTGCTGGGCCGCAGTGAAGAGCGGCGCCGCATTGCATCGCTGCGTGAAACGCTGGAAGAGAGTTTTGACATCTTTCAGCAGAGAGGTATTCTCCATAATTATGAGAAAACAGATGCGTCTCTGATGCCCAATGCGGATGCCGGTGCGCCCCGGGTTGATCTGGAGAAATTACCTGCGACTATCCGTGAACGGTTGCAGAATCATAGCGGAAATCGGTCGGGATCGACCCGCACCGAATCCGACCGATCCGGTGTTCAATCAAAAAACCGGACCGAGTCCGGAGAACGTGAACAGGGACAGAGACGTCAAGTTACGCGCTAAAGATAACGGAGACTGATCCATGAAACTGCCGACCATGCCCAAGAAGGTCAACGATCTGATTAACCTGTTACCCGAAGGGAAAAAACGATGGCTCATCCTGGGAGGTGCCGCTACTGTGGTATTGATCCTGATCCTGATTTTGATTCCCAAATCGATTCACATTGCCACAGCCGGGGTTCAGCAAGGAGAATTTATTATCGATTTGTATCTGCGTGGCGAGATCGACGCAGTGAATTCCACCAACATTTCCGTGCCTCGTATGAGGCGAAGGATGTCGCTGCAGATCGTCGATTTGGCGGAAGAGGGCACAATTGTGAAAAGGGGTGATTTCCTTCTGCAACTTGATACCAGTGAAGCCCAGCAAAAAGTTGAGGAGGCTATCGATGAACTGGCCAACGCCAGGGCGCAGCTTGAGAGTGAAAAGGCCAGTATCGCATCAAACATGGCGCAACTTGAAAGCCAGCTTGAGCGGGAAACCTACAACTATCAACAAGCTGAACTCAGTCTTAAAATGATGCAATTCGAAGCCGAGGCGAAAAAGCAAGAATACCAGCTCAATATGAAGAAGGCTGAAGTCGATTTGGCCCAGGCCAGGGAAAAAATCAATTCCCAAAAAATCATCGACAAGGCCACACTGATGAAAGCACAGCTGGCTGTGCGTCAAGCTGAAATGGAACTTCGGGAAGCCAAACAGGCCTTGGAGAGCCTGACGCTTCGCGCACCCATTGACGGACTTGTCGTTTACAAGGAAATCTGGAAGGGCGGGAGCAGAGGCAAAGTTCAAATTGGCGATTCGCCCTGGCCCGGTATGCCGGTCATCGGTATTCCCGATCTGTCGAAAATGATGGTCAAAGTGACGGTCAACGAAGTCGATATCAGTAAAATCGAAAAAGGACAAAATGCTGTTATAACCGTCGACGCGCTAGAGGGTAAGTCATATTATGGAACCCTTAGTCGTGTTGCGACGTTAGCGCGCAGGGAAGAGTCCACTAACCGCAAGGTATTTGATGTGGAAGTAGTCATCGACTCCACTGACGGGGAATTGCGCCCTGGTATGACCTGTGACTGTACCATCATCACAGGTCGTATCCCGGATGCATTGAGCGTGCCGCTTCAGGCTGTCTTCCAAAAAGAAGGGAAGACTGTGGTTTTCACCATGGGCGCCAGATCTCCAAAAATGCAGGAAGTGACAGTCGGACCCAAGAGCAGTAATTACATTGTGATCGAAGACGGCCTCGATCAGGGTGATCGGGTGTGTTTGCGTGATCCCACTATCCCGCTTGAAGAAGTAGGCGGTGAGGGTGCAGCCGTGACTTCAACAAAGCCCAAACCCAAGAGGTCGAACAGCAATGGTGGTGACCGTATGATGATTGTTATGTAATTGCTTGAGAGGAGACGACGTTGAATTTTGAAGAAAGCTTTTCAGTCAGCCTTGAGGGCATTTCAACCCACAAGCTTCGCACATTTCTGACCATGCTGGGTATCATTTTCGGTGTGGCTGCTGTCATTGCCATGCTCTCCATCGGCGCTGGCGCCAAGAAAGAGGCTCTCGACCAGATCAAGTTGCTGGGGATGAATAACGTCATCATCCGTTCGAATCCGATCGAGTCAGAGGAAGACGATCGGGGCACCGTCATCGAGGCCAAAGGCCTGACCATGGACGATGCCCGATCACTCAACGCGCTCAATCCCCTGGTTATCACGTCAGTCCCGCAAAAAGAACAGACCGATATGCGGATATCACATGGCAGTCAAGAGACGTTCGGTACGTTGATCGGCACCATGCCCGATTTGAAAACTGTGCTCAGCCTTAATCCGGTCAGGGGCAATTTTTTCAATTTTCAGGATGTGCATGAGGCGCGACGTATTTGCGTGCTTGGATATCAGGTCAAGCGGCAATTGTTTTTTTTCGAGGATGCTGTTGGACAAACCGTAAAAATCGGAAGCCTCTATTTCACAGTGGCCGGCGTGATGGAGCCCAAACCCAGATCAACAGGCAAGGGAGGGGTTGGCGACCGGGATATGAATCTGGATATCTATATTCCGCTCTCAACCCTCATTCACCGATTTGATATCGATCCTGCTGAACCCGATGTCGATCAAATCATCCTCAACGTCAATGACGAGACCCGCATCGGTGAGGCGGCGAATCTGGCACGATCGCTTCTGGATCTGCGTCACAACCAGATGGAAGACTACAGCATTGTGGTCCCCGAAGAGCTTCTCAGACAGAGCCAGCGCACCCAGCGCATCTTTAATATTGTCATGGGCGCCATCGCCGGAATATCGCTTCTGGTGGGTGGAATCGGCATCATGAATATCATGCTGGCGTCTATT
>CAZDVF010000258.1:0-4404 GCA_964508725.1 uncultured bacterium
TGGGAGAACGCTTGACTGGCAGTCAAGAGGTCACGGGTTCGAGCCCCGTCAGCTCCACATCATATGAAGGACTGCTATTCGAGACCTGATGCAGTCCTTTTCTTATTCCTGCACTTTGGTGCAGTGAAAACCGGTAATTCTGAGTCTCTATTCTGCGAGACACTGAGAGAGGTTGCTCCTGTGTTCCCAAAGAAAAATAATAATTCCCAATGTCGCATCGGGCTTTTTCTTTGCCAGAATTTTCTCATTTTCATCCTGATGACTTCCGTGTTGATTCGCTGTAGATCGGGAGAGGATCAGCGGAAAGCGGATCAATTCTCCACTCAGGTTAAAATTGACACGCTCTCTTACAATCTGGGAGTGATCGGCGGTTTTGCCGAGATAGTGGATGCTGGCATCAAACGGCTGGCATTGAGCGCCGCGCTCGATCCGGATGAGATGAACGCCATTGAGGGGGAAGCTCGCCTGATCGCTGAGCGGAACCATGTCCAAATCTATCGTGAACGGGATTTTCTCGTGACGGACCTCTTTCCTCCGGACGTGACTGAGGGAAAGCATGTCCTTCTGATCTACAAGGACGCGACATTGGATGCCTATCTTGCTCTCAAGAAAGAGAAGGCGATGCTGGATCGGTCTGGCGCTTATGCCGGAGCAGCGCGTCAACTGATAGCACGCAAGATGGGCGCTTTACTGAGCTATCCGGATGAGCGAATCAATACATTACTCCAAAACAGGAATCGGGAAGATTAGGAGCGGTCAGGTTACGAGAAGCATGACAGGACAAATCATGCAGCGCATGGTGTCCAAATTGCGGTTTCGAATTAAGAAGATCCGGGTTTATGCTCTGGTTGGCGCATCCGGCACCGGCAAGAGCTTTCGCGCCATGCTCCTGCGGGAAAAGCATAAAATCGATTTGATCATCGACGACGGGTTGCTCATCCGCGGTCAGCGCATTCTGGCTGGTCGATCCGCAAAGCGGGAAACGAGCCGCGTCGCAGCGATCAAGCGGGCGATCTTTTTTGATTCAAGCCACGCTTTGGAAATCAAACGGGTTCTTGAGCGGGAGAAATTCCGATCCATCCTTATTCTTGGGATCTCGGATAAAATGATCGACCGGATTGTGAACCGCCTCGGTTTGCCGGAACCCGAGACCGTGATCCGTATTGAGGATATTGCCACAGAAGAAGAGATTGCTCACGCACAGGATTCCCGCCGAACCAAGCGCAAGCATGTCATCCCTGTTCCGCAAATCGAAGTCCGGCAGGATCCGGCGCATCGCATTCTCGGCTCCATCAACCTTTTTCTCGAGAGACATCCGCTCATCTTCTGGAAAAAGAATCGGATCGAAAAGACAGTGGTCCAGCCGCCGTTCAGCAGAAAGGGACGTCTTCGTATTTCGGAATCGGCTTTGAGTCAGATGATAATGCACTGCGTGGCCGAATATGCGGCGGAAGTCAGCATTCGAAAAATCATCATCAATCCAAGCCCCAACGGATATGATCTGGAACTCTCGCTGGCGCTTCCTTTCGGGATTGAGTTGCCCCATACGCTGGGAGAGCTTCAGGCCTACATCCGCAACAATGTTGAACGATACAGCGGGATTCATATCAACACACTTGATGTGACGGTTGATCAGGTTCACTGAGTTATTCAAAATTCTTCCGGTGCTATTTGTATGACTTTAAAGAAAAACTTGCATGCAGTCGCCCTGATTTCGTCGGGACTCGACAGTCTGCTGGCGGCCAAAATCGTTCAGAATCAGGGAATTGACATCCGCGGTGTCTGCTTTGTTTTTGGCTTTGATAATCTGGCTGAACGTGCAGAGGCAGGCTCTGTCGCGTCCCTTTTTCGTCCTTTCGGAATTCCTGTCGATGTGATTGATTTTTCCGATATTATCGTTCCCATTATTCTCAATCCCAGGCATGGACTTGGATCAGCCGTCAATCCGTGCATTGATTGCCACATCGCCATGCTTCGGCGGGCGAAAACCATCATGGATGATATGGGAGCCCGGTTTTTAGTCACCGGCGAAGTTGTAGGACAGCGCCCCATGTCGCAGACGAAACAGATGCTCATTCACATCAACAAAGAGACGGATTTTGGCGATTTGATTCTCCGTCCGTTATCCGCAAAATTATTGCAGCCCACGCATCCTGAAAGTGAAGGTTGGGTAGACCGTGACAAACTGTACGATATCTCGGGACGATCCAGAAAACGGCAATTCGCTCTGGCTGAAGAGCTGGGCATCAAGCAGTTTCAATCGCCGGCGGGTGGATGCATCCTCACTGAACCGACGTTTTCTGAGCGAGTGAAAGCTTATTGGTCGCATCACGGAAAGGAAGGCGTGACAGCCGAAACGTTCCGGTTGCTTCGGCTGGGCCGCCATTTCTGGCCACGCGATCACCTGCACGTCATTGTGGGGAGAGACCAGAAAGACAATGAAGCCCTGTCCGCTTTCGCAGGTGGTCGGTGGGCCTTCGAGGCGGCAGACACAGAGAAAACGCCGCTGGTCCTGGCCGAGCATGTCCATGACGATTCGGACATCAGAACAGCCGCCAGCATCACGGCCCGATATTGCAGCATGCGTGGTGATCCATTCGTGCGAATTCTGTGTCAGAAGGGGATGGAAGAGATGATCATCGAGGTAAATCCGGCTTCAGAAACGGATCTCGAATCGTGGCGTGTTTAATACTTTTGACGATCCAAAAGTGTTGACTTTTCAGGGATGAATCATTATATTGGGGCGTTCCGAATGACCCTCATGAACCGATGATTTAGGAGGTTGTTGTGGCCCACAAGATTACCGAAGAATGCATTAACTGCGGCGCATGCATCGATGAATGCCCTGAAGGCGCAATCACGGAAGGCGAAGAGATTTCTGTGATTGATCCGGACAAGTGCACCGATTGCGGCACATGCGTTGAGGTGTGCCCGGTTGAAGCCATTGTTGAAGGATAGTCTTGTCCCTCCCGACCAGGAATGGACATTTTAATGTAACTCAAGGCAGAGCGAATGACGCTCTGCCTTTTTTATGAAGAATGGGGGATAGAATGATTCCGCGTGTTGTGTCCATTGCAGGATCTGATTCGGGCGGGGGCGCAGGCATTCAGGCCGACCTGAAGACCTTCTCGGCATTCGGCGTGTATGGCATGTCCGTGATCGCGTCTGTCACAGCGCAGAACACGCTGCGTGTCCACGGTGCTGAACACATGAGCCCGCCGTTTGTATCCTTGCAGTTTGAGTCCATTTTGGCTGACATCGGCGTTGACGGTGTGAAGACGGGGATGCTGGCCACAACAGAGATCGTCCTCATTGTCGCAAAAAAACTGCGCGAGAGCCGGATCGCCCATATTGTAGTGGATCCCGTCCTCGTTTCGACGGGCGGCGATGCGCTTCTCGAAGAGCGGGCCGTGTCCGCGTTGCGAACCGAGCTGATCCCTCTGGCTTCAGTGGTGACACCCAATCTTCCCGAGGCTGAACGCATTGCCGGTCTCACCATCACGACTGATGCGGATCTGACAGAAGCGGCCCGGCGCATTCATGACCTGGGTTGTCAATCCGTGCTCATCAAGGGGGGACATGCCTCCGGAGAGGCTGTGGATCTCCTCTTTGATGGTGAGGCGATGATGCGTTTTCGCGGGCCACGCCTCGATTCCCGCAACACACACGGAACGGGCTGCACCCTGTCGGCGGCCATTTTGTGCGGCCTGGTTCAGGGCAAACTGTTGAAAGAGGCTGTGCATACGGCCAAACGTTATGTCACCGAGGCCATCCGCCAGGGCTTTGATCTGGGCAAGGGACACGGCCCCCTGAACCATTTCGTCCGTGTCAGCGGCATGGAAGGTTCTGATGGCTGAATCCAGACCAAAGCTGCTGCTGCACTGCTGCTGCGCGCCATGTGCGACGCATCCGATGCGGCTGCTTTCAGAATCTTTCGACGTGACAGCTTTCTTCTACAATCCCAACATTCAGCCGCAAGGAGAATTGAAGGCGCGCCGGGAAGAGATGGTCAAGCTTTCCCAAGTCTGGGAATTTGATCTCATTGTTGGAAGGGAAGATACTGCGGCGTGGTTTGACGCAGTCCGGGGTTTGGAAGATGAACCCGAAGGCGGCCGCCGCTGCGCTGTGTGCTACCGATTGCGGATGGCCGAGACGGCCCGCGTGGCGCGTGAGCGATCGTTCACCCATTTTGACACCACTTTGTCAGTGAGCCCGCACAAGAAGGTCTCTGTGATCCATGCCATCGGGCTGGAGATTCAGGATGAAACCGGCGTCATATTTCTGGCGTCCGATTTCAAGAAAAAGGATGGATTCAAGATCAGTTGCCAGCTCAGCCGTGATGAGGGACTCTACCGGCAGGATTACTGTGGATGTGTCTTCAGCCGGAGGGGAACGCCGTGATTG
>CAZDVF010000259.1:0-4400 GCA_964508725.1 uncultured bacterium
GGTGACGATTCCGGCGCGACGAATGAAATCCCGGCGCACGATGTGACTCTTGATGCGTTTGAGATCGGACGTTATGAAGTGACAAACCAGGAGTATGTCCGTTATCTCAACAGTGCGCATGCCTCCGGCGACATCATGTCTGACAACGTATTTGTCACTGGATGCCGCGGCCCATTTGCAAGTCGGATTCTGATGCGCTTGAGAGGTGATATTCATTTTCCTGATCAGTTCGTTTTTTTTGATACGGAAACCCAAGAATCTGAGCCATTCTCTGTGCGCGCTGGTTATAATGCGCATCCCGTTATCCGTCTGACCTGGTTTGGCGCGATGGCCTTTTGCATGCATTACGGTCTTCGTTTGCCGACAGAAGCTGAATGGGAGCGGGCTTGTCGCGGCGATCAATCCCTGACTTACGGAACAGAGGATGGAACTGTTTCGGGTGATTTGGCGAATACGACCGGCACTTCTGGTCTGGATGTCTATGCATTTTCCAGTCCGGTGGGGACTTTCCCCCCAAATCCGTTTGGGCTTTATGATATGTGCGGGAATGCGGCCGAGTATGTTTTTGATCAATATCTTCCAGCATATTACAGCCAAAGTCCGAGAGTCAATCCCCAGGGGCCAGGTCCTGTTTCGCTTTTCAACATCAGTGAGACAGAAAGGACCATTTGTCGGGGCGGGTGCGCTGTATGGGGTGCGTATCAGGCCCGCGCGGCTTATCGTGGCGCCATCGAATACGGAGTGAACACCAGCCTCATGGGCGCGAGTCATCTGGGATTCCGGGTGGCGCGTTCTGTTGAGTAATGCCGAGAGTGATATGATTAATTGGTTTACAGATCAAATTGACCGTATGCATTGGCAATGTTTTGACCGTCTTATCTTGTGTCTTCTCACCGGATTTTCCATGATTCGATGCGACGAAAATCCCTTTGGTGAATCAGTGGTCATAGCGCCCCAGAACCGTCTCATCCAGGGGCAGCTTCTTCTTTCGGATGGTGAGAGTCCCGCTGGAATTTATGTATGGCTTGAAAGAATCGACATCTCGACACGGACTGATTCAGGTGGCAATTTTCAACTGGTTCTTCCGCCCTTTCGTCCTCTGGGTCCAGTGGAGAATCAGAGTGGCCAGTTTCGTCTCTTTTTTTATGTGGCAAATTATCGCATGACTTCAGTCGATGTCACCATCCTCAAGGGTCAGTTTATTCCTTCACGGGGAGATCTTGACGCAGAAGGCAATGTGATGGGAACGCGATCGCTCCGTAAATTACTTGACATCCATACTACGATCAATCCTGCTACGGTGAATTTAAATAATAATCAATTCATTGGAATTTGTGTGTCGTTAACCGCGCTTTTTGATTCTGTGGTCGTCCGGTTTCCAAAAATAATGGGAGCTTCTTCTGGCGCGTTGATCTTCAGGCATGTCAGAAGCGGTGATCTCTTTGTGGAAATTCCGGACTCACCGAGTGCCGGTGAAGATGTAGTCAAAATTGGTCAGGACGGATATCAATGGATGATGGGATACAATTTTGAGGTCGGCGCATTACCGGAAGGAGAGTATGAGGTCATCCCCTATTTTCTCATTGAGCAGGAAGGATTGCCTGATGGATTGCTGGACAGTATTCATCCCGATGCGACTGAGTTGGGTCCTGCGTATCTGAAGATTCCATTTCGGAGAAGTGGAGGGCGCTTTCATGTCGAGACTGATATGTAATTGTCGGATCATTTCACAGGATACCATATGCCGCAGCGTCCTGACTCTGCTGTTGATGATCCTTGCAGGAGTGGGTTGCACGGAAAGTCCGTTCGGATCTTCATCGGTCAGCGGGGGATCTCGATCGGTTTCCGGCATTGTCAATCTCGGTGATGGAGCGAATCCAGAAGGCGCTGTTGTTTTTCTTGACGGCTTTAACCTGATCAGCCGAACCGATTCAGATGGTTCGTTCCTGCTAACGTTACCGCCTCCGGGCGCTCAGGGCGTTTCCGGTATGAATGGCATATTCGGTCTCTGGTTTTATGTCAATAATTATGCAGTGGACTCGGCCAGTGTGGTCATTCGCGACGGCAACTTCTGTTATAATGCCGGCGATATCAACAAGCACGGCCGGTTATACGCAGAGAAAACACTCGGCAAGCTGGTACACATTAAAACCTCAATCGATCCATTAGTTATCGATACGAGCTTTTCCGGGGATATCCGTGTGACCACAACATTGACGACAGCCGGTCCGAAACAGGTGACAGTGTGGTTTCCGCGGCTGTCCGAGGCGGGTATTGCGTGGATTTTTTTACGACATGTGGAGACAGGAGAGGCTTTTCTCGTTGGCACCAGTCTGGTAGGTTTACACGCCAGCAGCAAGAAAACAATTGGCAACACGCCTCTTTCGCTCACGTTTCCTTTTGCGATTCGGGGAAGTCGCTACCCTGTCGGAGCGTACGAAATCATTCCCTATCTTTATGTTCTGCACGAACACAGTCCTCCCGGGATTTTAAATGTGATTGGAGTCGATACGAACGATGTAGGGCTCGAATATCTGAACATACCATTCAAGCGGGAGTGCGCCCGGCTGCGTATTCGTTTTCCAAATTAGCAGGTGGATAGATTTTTTACCTTTAGGTCCCGTTGTAAATTTAACTCTCAAGATGAGGTTAATCAATGACTTTCAATTTACGGCACTATTTTTCCTCAGTCATCGCAGGTGTCGCGTGCGCTGTTGGCGTTCTCGTTTGCGGCATCTGCTCCGCCCAAACGAAGGGGCAGACTTTAGCCAAGGTTGAGGCGTTCCAGCCCGACCGTTACGCCATGCTGAACATCAACAACCTGACCTGCTGGCAGCGGAGCGACGGGCTGGGCAACCATACGCCACGGGGCGACAATGGCGTTTACTTCCCCAAAGGCACGTCGTATGTGGTCTACGAAGACGGTTTCATCTTCGGGGCCAGGTGCTTTGCAGACGAGGCCATGACGATTCCTGCGCCATACGGGCAGACCGTGCGCGTGGGCGGCAGCACCTATGGTGTCAGCACAGTCGAAGGCTGGATCGAAGGCTTTGGCGCCAGTGCAACAGAATCGGACCGCGAAGCTGAAGACGTCCGCATCTACCGTATTCGCCGCGACTGGAAGGATTTGAAGGAAAATTACAATGACTCTTCTCTCCCTGGTCATTTTAGTGCTGTTTGGATAATGCAACAGGAAGCTGCAGACCACGAAATAAATGCATACGATGAAAATATCCAGGCGATTCTAGACGATTACGAATGGTGCTGGAACAACTGGCCGGTCGCCCACGGCGCGCCGTTTATCGACAGGAACGGCAATGGCGTGTATGACCCGCCGCCGGCAGATTTCGAATTGTCCGATCTGATCAATCAAGAGTACGACGAGCCCGGCGTTGGCGGAGCTGAAGGCAAGACAGCGGCTGACCAGGTGATCTACACAGTCTGGAACCACCTGAGTCTGGAGAAAGCGACCAGCTGGTTCAAGTCGCGGCCCACGGGCCTTGAGATTCAGTGCACGGTATGGGGATACAAACGGAACGATGCGCTGGGCAAGGTCTTTTTCCGCCGGTTCCGCATGATCAACAAGGGCGGTATGGCTATCGATTCTACAGGCACGAAAGGTACATTCTGGATGGACAGTGTGTACGTGGGGCAATGGTCTGATCCCGATCTCGGATACAATAGTGACGATCTGGTGGGCTGTGATACGTTGCTGAACATGGGTTATGTATACAACAGCACGGCTGTAGACGCTCAATTTCGAGAATTTGATCTGGCGCCGCCGGCATTCGGATACGATATGATGCAGGGGCCGATTTTGCCGTCTCCGGGCGATCGGGCCATTTACGATTTGAAGTTCAAACAGGATTTCAAGAACCTGGGCATGACGGCGTTTACGTATGAGGGCCCGGGTGATCCGTATGTAGAACCAAGTGGTTCGTATGTAAACAACGACCTGCTTTGGTGGAAACAGATCAGGGGATACGCAACGTTTACTGGGCCAGATCAGTGGTATGCCTTTCCACCGGGTATAAAACCTGGTCCCTTTCCGTTGGCCGGTGATCCTGTTGCAGGAACCGGACATATTGATGGTCAGGGAGAAGCATGGTCATTTGTGCCCACAGACAAACGCATGATGCTCAGCACAGGCCCGTTCTGCCTGGCGCCGGGCGACACGCAGGAGGTCGTTGTGGCTGGTGTGGCCGGCCTGGGCGCGGATCATCTCTCGAGTATCACGGCCATGCGCTATCACGATCGCGCTGTGCAAACCCTGTACGATCTGTTGTTCCGCCAGCCCGAGCCCCCTTCGCCGCCGACCGTTCGCGCGGTCGAACTGGACGGCGCAGTGCTGCTGGAGTGGGGTTCCGATCTCGACCGGGTCGCCGAAACGGAACTGACAA
>CAZDVF010000260.1:0-4394 GCA_964508725.1 uncultured bacterium
CCGGCTCCGCCGGGAGTCTTAAAGCCACCGCCTCTGGCGGTGGATCGTTTACTCTCCTTCAATATTCATTCTTAAAAATGGATAAAATGTCCAGAAGGCAACATGATGAACATCCCGAATCGGAATACCTTAACATCTTATGCATCAAGAATTTCGTTGGATTCAGAAACATGGATGTTCCTTTTCGCACACTCGGCTATCATGTTCGTGTAGCAGCCTTTGGTGCGGCCGAGGAATTCTGGCGGACAAATCCCCTTTTGCGTAAACAGTCCCTTCATCACCTGGCGGACAGCAATCGTGCACGTATACCCTGTGGTGCGCGCCATGGACGTGGTCTGGGTCTCCCGATCAAACACGTCAAAGAGATTAAACGTGTAGCGGAATCGTGATGCCCCCTTCCGGCCCTCGACAATCACCTGCATGACCATGAGATCTTCTTCGCCCTCCTTCATCTTCCACTGATCAAAAATGAGTCTGGACGAAAACTCCAGCGGGATGACGCTTTGGCCGTTGATCTTTATCGGTGTGGTGGAGAAGAATCCACTCTCTCTGAAGACGCGCATCAGATTGGCGTGGCCGGGGTATCGGAGTGTTTTCTCTTTCATGAAAGGGATATCCATGGTCCTGATCAGTGACCGCAGACCATCAGTGTTGAACGCCTCGAGAGTGCCGACGCGGGGTAAATCAATGAGCTCAATGTCGGACAGAGCCGGCCGCACGACCTCCTGTCCGTATTCAACGAAACGGGCGGGGCGCGTGTATTCCTCAAGCACGTCCTTCGGAGAAAAAACTACCTTGTATTCAAAAGGCCACTCGCGGACACGGGGCAGCCCTCCCACAAAACACGTATAGCGATCAATCTTGTCGAGCTGCGTTTCCAGATACCCGACCATCATGTTGCACAGGCCCGGGGCCACACCACAGTCCACCACCGCCGTCACGTCCTTTTCCTTCGCCAGATTGTCGAGCAGAAAGGCATCTTCGGGGAAAAATGCAATGTCAACGACAGGCTTGCCCGCATCGATGATCTGCTTGAGCGTTTCAAATCCCATGAAGCCCGGAACAGCGCTCACGACCAGATCACTCTTTTCGATGAGTGTGCCGATACGTCCGGATTCTCGCAAATCAGCCTGGACACACGTTACGCGCGAATCGGATTGAAACGGTTTCAGCATTTTCGGATCTACATCCGCAGCTGTGATATGGACACCTTCCTCTTTAGCCAGGTCCTGGACAATGGCATGTCCAACCAAGCCCGATCCCAAAACAGTGATCTTCATGCAATCCTCCTCTGTAGAAACTGGACATCCTTCCTGTCAAACGATGTGAGTACTCATTGCCTTCGTCCTATATAAAGAAGATAGAACGATGATTTCATCTGTCCTCAAAACGGCTGGCGGGCCAACTCCGCCGGATCCGTTTTGGAACGGTCGAACGGCCGCAAACTCACCCGATACACATACGGTCTCGCCGGCAGCCTGTATTCCGGATGCACCCGCGCACCCCAGCTCGTGTCGCCGCCCACGCCCATCTGGCCGTAATCCAGCTTGAGCAGCGTCAGACCGCGGGACATCAGATCCACGGTGTGACGGTTTCGTTTTTGCAGACCCGGATCAAAATCCTCCTGCGGGAAATGGTGGGCCGACACGCTCATCAGCGAGTCGGATACCGCCAGAAGTCCAATGCCCCGGTTGTTGGACACGGCCACCCAGCGGACGTCGGTCTTGTTTCCGTTTTCCTGGGGCCGGATGTACGGCGTGTACTGGTCCGCGACTGAACCGCGATAGACGTCCACTGCTGCGCCGGTTTTCCTGTCTCTGTAGGTTTCGTGTGGCCCCCGCCCGAACCATTGGACGGAATCCAAAGCGCCTGGCAGAGTCAGCATCATGCCCATCCGCGGCAGATCCGGAAGCCCGATGCGGCCCGGCTCGAATTGGCTGGTAACAACGATCTCTCCGTTCCCGAAAATGTGGTACTCTGTCCGCCATCGGGAATCTCCGACCGGAAGCACGGCCTCGATTTCCACAATCACATCTCGGTTGGAGTTCTGCCGCCACGACACATTCTCAATGCGTCGATTTGGACCGGCTGTTTTCCACACACCAAGACGGCGAATCATGTCGCTGCCAAAATCATTGTCCGTCGGGGGGCGCCACAGATTGGGCGTCGGTCCAGACCGGATCAGATCCGCGCCGCAGTACCGATACGAGACAATCTCTCCAGAGCTTAATCGGACAGTCATTCTGAAATCGCCGCCCCAAATCTGAAGCGTATCTCCCGCTTCTTCGGTCCAGATCTTTGCCGACCGGGCCATCTCTGCCCGGGATTCGGGACGAAACATGGGGAGTTGGAATTGATCCCAGGCGACCAGGTGCCCTTCAGGAACGAGGGGATGGTCACCTCGCGCCAGCCACGCCACAGTCAAAAAATACCGCACGCCCGGCTGCGGAAGGATCTGTGGAATCGGTAGCGTGATGTCGATGGAATCTTTCGGCGGGACAGTCACATCCGGCCACTCACTTGCGCAAACCACCTCACCATCACCCTTGATTTTCCACGTCAGGGACAGGGACGACAGATCGATGAAATCATACCGGTTGTGAATGCGGACACGGCCGGCCGACAGATCGACTTTCGAGACGCGGACGGGCTGGTAGACTTTTTTCACTTCCCAGGCGTGGGGATTCAGTTTTCGATCAGGGGAAACCAGACCGTTGATGCAAAAATTGCCGCTGCTCGGCGTTCCCGGCGGACCGAAGTCACCGCCGTATGCGAACCAGGTCCGTCCGTCGGACGTCGTTTGCATGATGCCCTGGTCCACCCAGTCCCAGATGAATCCGCCCTGAAGCCAGGGGGACGCGTCAATGACGTCCCAGTAGTCCTGCAGATTGCCCACACTGTTGCCCATGGCGTGGGCGTATTCGCAGAGGATCAGGGGACGCTTTCTTGCCTGGCTGCCGTAGTCTCTCAGAATGGGGATGCGTGCGTACATGGGGAAAAAGATGTCGGTGAATTCGGACAGGTCTGCCATCTCGTACATGACCGGACGGGATGGATCCCGATCTTTCGTCCACCGGTACGTGGTCTGAAAATTCACGCCGAATCCCGCCTCATTGCCCAATGACCAGCCGATGACGGATGGGTGGTTCTTGTCACGCTCCAACATGCGAATGGTCCGGTCAAGATGCGCCTGTCCCCACTCGGGCCTGGCGGCCAGGGTCGTGGCTTCCGCTTCGCCCATACCGTGGCTCTCGACGTTGGCTTCGTCAATCAGATAGATTCCGTACCGGTCGCACAGGTCGTACCAGGCCGGATCGTTGGGATAATGACAGGTGCGCACCGCGTTGATATTCATCTGTTTCATCAGCCGGATGTCCTCGATCATCGATTCGCGGGACACCACATGGCCGGTGACCGGATCGTGCTCGTGCCGGTTCACCCCGCGGATGGTCACAGGACGGCCATTGACCTGAAGCTGTCCGTCCCGGATGGCGACGTTGCGGAATCCGGTTTTGCAGGCGATGGATTCCAGCACGCGGCCTGACGGATCAGACAGCGTGGCTATCACTGTGTAGAGATGCGGCGTCTCCGCAGTCCAGGTGAGAGGTTTTTGGACAACTTGGTCAAATCGGACGACAACCTCACTGCCGGGATGGACAGTCACGGTCTTCTCGGAAGGTTTTAGGACGCGCCGGCCTTTCGCATCAAACAGCGCCAGCGCGACGCGCCGCTCCGCCGCATCAGATCCCTCTCTGGTGGAGATGTGGACGTCAACAGAAAGACGGCCGTCGTGGAAAGTGCCATCCAGACCGGCGCGGACAAACCAGTCGCGGATGCGCACAGCCGGCCCGGCCAGAAGATACACGTCGCGTGTGATGCCCGAGAGCCGCCAGAAATCCTGGTCTTCCAGATAGCTGCCTTCACACCAGCGGCGCACTTCCAGGACAATCAGATTGTCTCCTTGCAGGAGATGGGGCGTGATGTCGAACTCCGCCGGCGTCTTGCTGCCCTGGCTCGATCCTGCATCGTTGCCGTTGACCCACACGTGGACAGAGGAGGATGCGGCGCCGATGTGGAGAATCACCGTCTTCCCCTGCCAGGATGCGGGAATTTGAAAGCGTTTGCGATACACGCCGGTGGGATTGTCGTCCTCGGGCACGTGCGGCGGATCCGGCGGAAAGCAGTAGCCCGCGTCAATGTAGATAGGCACGCCGTATCCTTCCATTTCCCAGTTGGAGGGTACGGGGATGGTCTTCCAGCCGCTGTCATCGCAATCGGTTCGGAAAAAATCAGTGGGAATTTCGTCCGGTCGGGGCGCCCAGGCAAACAGCCAGGGACCATTCAGCGAGAGGACAAATGGCGAGGCCTGTGCATCCCCCGCCAGGGCTGTTCCC